>JADLCY010000015.1 GCA_020846935.1 Gemmatimonadaceae bacterium | reverse complement strand
CTCGGGCATCGTCCAAGCGAACGGCCAGAGACCTCACGACGCCTTCGCTCCCACTCCGCGTCGCTGACCCGCGTGATGGTCCGTCGCAACGTCGACCAAAAGAGGCTTTTCCTACACCCTGAACGTTCAAGTTGAGCTGCGGGCGACTCCAACCGAGCGCGCGCAGCGCGCATACATTAGCTCGCCCGTCTGCTCCAACGCCAGTTAGGTTGCCCTCGCGGCGGCTCTTACAGCCCACCATGAGCGGCCGTCTGCGTCTTCGCGCGCCTTAGGGTCGGGAGCACTCTCGGGAGACGCGAGCGACGTAGGCTGTCCCCGCAGAATCGGCGCAAGGCACATGGCCACAGCGGCGGCGAGCATCACAGCCCAATGGGTCGGTCCGCCCTGGACTGCCCGAATGCCAAACGTTAGGTGCATCGCATACTCGACAGCCTGGGATACCGCCGTCACTGCCAAGACATACATCACGGGTCGCGCACGATACCGGCGTGCCAGCGCCACGGCCGCGATATTGACGATAACGAACAGACTAGCATGCAGCGGCCACTCTCCGCCCACAAGTCGCGCAAGCCGGGACGCAAAGCCGAGTGCCCCAAAGAACCCCGCAGCGACGCCCACGTTCACCAACACCTCCTCGGCAACGGTCCGGCCACGCGCCGGGCGCAGCAGACGGCGCCACCAGCCTCCTGTCGCAGTCGATGACGGGTCTGCATGGGACCGTCGGAGGGTCGCGGACTGCTGCGCCATCAGTTCTCGAAGCGCGCGATCGAACGTCTCATCCGGGATTCCCAGATCTCGCGTGACATCGCGGAGGCGGGCGACCGAAGTAGTGGGACGGCCGTGAGCGTCTAGCTCGACGACGCGGGCCAAGAGACGCTGAGCCAACTCGTCGGGCAACGGCGCCTCGTCGGCGTCGCTGTGAGGATCACTCATGATTCGCACCTCTCCATGGCAACCTAACTTCCTTTTCGGCTGCCCCGAGTCTACCGCCCCGCCCGCAACCCCGCAACGCGGAGTGCCAGAAGCCCCTAATCGTTAGCCTGCGAGTCCAGCGGGCTCCGAACACCCAGTCCGCCGCGGTTCAGGACGTGCGTGTAGATCATGGTCGTGCTCACGTCGCTGTGTCCCAGCAGTTCTTGCACCGTGCGGATGTCGTAGCCGTCCTCCAGCAGGTGCGTGGCGAACGAATGGCGCAGCGAATGACAGGTCGCGCGCTTGCTGACGCCGGACGCCAGGACCGCGCGACGAAAGGCGCGCTGTACGACGGTCTCGTGAAGGTGATGCCGGCGACGCGCCCCGCTCGTGGACTCCACGTACTGGCGCGAGGCAGGGAAGACCCACTGCCAGGCGAAATCGCTCGACCAGCCAGGGGCCTTGCGCTCGAGCGCCTCGGGCAGCACGACGTGCCCGCTGCCGGCCCTCAAGTCGCGACCGTGCAAGGCCTTCACCCGCTCCAGGTGACGCCTCAACAACTCGCGCGCGGCCGCTGGAAGCATGGTCACGCGGTCCTTCCCACCCTTCCCGCGACGCACGGTGAGCTCACGCCGATCGAAGTCCACGTCCTTCACGCGCAGCGACAGGGACTCCGCCAGCCGAAGGCCGGCGCCGTACAACAGGAGCGCAACGAGCCGTACGTCGCCGCTCAACTCGTCCAGGATGCGCCGCACTTCCGCGCGGGACAGCACGACGGGAAGCCGCCCGGGTGCACGCGCCCGCACCACCTGCCGCACGTCCTCGATCGCCGTTCCCAGCACCTCTCGGTACAGGAACAGCAGAGCGCTCATGGCCTGCGCCTGGGTGGCACGCGAGACCCGCTGCTCGTTGGCGAGATAGGTCAGGTACCGGACGACGTCCGCACTTCCCATGTCTCGTGGGTGCCGCAGGTCGTGATATCTGATGAAACGACGAATCCAGGACAGGTATGCCTGCTCGGTACGCAGGCTGAGATGTCGCGCGCGCATCAGCCGACGCACGGTCGTCAGCAGCTTCTCCGGCCTTCGGGTGCCCTCGGTCATCCGCGAACGCAAAACGCTTCGCCAGCCACTGGCCGCACCGTTTCCGCCTGCACCGGATCAAATTCACGCACTGTCCTCCACTGTCACCGTCCGGCGCTACCTCCACGCCATCGCGGCGGGCCACCAACCGGACCGCGCGTCAGTCTGCACTGGCTCGCCGCAGCTCACCGGCGCTCTGAACCGCGGTACTTCGCCTTGCGTCGACGCCGACCCTACCCGCTACCGTCAGCAGCCTGTTCATCCAGACGCAACGGCCGCGCAGAAGCAATGCCGAACCGACCTACGCCGCCGCTCGGCGCTCCGCCAACAGAGACCCGCAGGGCCACGACTGAGGGATCATCGCCCGGAGTCGCGCAGTCCCGTCCAGCCGTCGTGGTTGATCTACGGAAGCAGAACAACAGTCCCCAGCCCACGGCAGCGCGAACGAGCGTCCCTGCCAAGAGCGCCCCAGCCGACCCACGAGCACCCTGGCCAAGCACGAGAGCCATAGCCAAACACGTGAGCCCCCGGGCTTGCCCGGCAGTCAGCAACGATGGGACGGTTCCGCGTGCCTCAACCGCGACGGTCCATTGAGGACGCTCGGGGCATGAGCCGCCAGGCACACGCCAGTGAGAAACGCGACACCCCATACCGAACGCCGAAGGGACTCGACCAGGCAGCGAGGCAGGTCGACACCAGCAGGTCGAGTTCCGGTCATGCCACGCCGCGCGTGAGCTGCTTCACCGACCTGGAAACATCGGGCCGTCGCCCGATGGGAGGTAAGCCATCGCCGAGGAAGAGCCCAAGTCTGACCGAGCGGCAGCGCGTGCGCTTCGAGCGGCATGACGTGCTTGTGTCGATACCAGCTGGTGTAGATCCCAGGACGGTGTTCGATGCGCCGTCGCTGACCGACGTCCGCACCGTGATCACCTGGCCCGGGCGCACGCCGGCCAGCGGGATGCTGATGGGGAGCGGGCTCTACAAGTCCACAGAGGACGGCGCTGGAGGCTGCTCTGCTCCGTCCACAGTGGTCAGGTCGACCCGAGGGACCACCGCTCCTGCAGAGTGTGCTTCACCACCTTGCCTAACGCATTTCGGGGCAGGGTGTCGACGCTCACGAACGCGCGCGGGACCTTGAATGACGCAAACTGCGCACGGCAGCTGGCTTCGAGCGCGCGGAGATCGAGGCCAGCGTCTGCGACGAGGAACGCCACCGGGATCTCGCCGCGCGCGGCATCGGGCACACCGACCACGGCGGCCTCGCGGATGCCCGGTTGCTCGACGAGCATCTCCTCGATCTCCCTGGGATAGATGTTGAATCCGCCCGAGATGATGAGGTCCGACATCCGACCGCGCAGCGTGTAGTATCCGTCGGCGCTGCGTTCCGCGAGGTCGCCCGTGTGGAACCAACCGCCCGCGAAGGCCTGGGCATCGGCGTCAGGGCGTCGCCAGTAGCCCGCGCACACGCTGGGCCCGCGCACCAGCAACTGGCCGGGGGTGTCAGCGGGCACGTCGCGACCCTCGGTATCGACGATGCGCGCAGACACGCCGGGGAACGGAAAGCCCACCGAACCCGGGCGGCGCTCGCCCGCATACGGATTCCCGCAGTTCATCAGGGTCTCGCTCATGCCGTAGCGCTCGAGGATCACGTGGCCGAAGCGCTCGCGGAACGCATCCAGCACGCTGGCCGCGAGCGGAGCGGAGCCGCACACAAACAGGCGCATGCCGGCGCCGATGGCTTGTGCGTCGGCAGGGTCCAGCTCGAGCAGTCGTACATACATCGTGGGCACGCCGAAGAACAATGTCGGGGTGTACTCGCGGAACAACGCGGCCGCCCGGGCGGCTTCGAACCGCTCCGCGAGCCGCATCCGGCATCCGCTCATGAGCCACGAGATCACTCCGTTCCCGAGTCCGTGTACGTGAAACAGCGGAAGCGTGGCGAGATAGCGGTCCTCGGCGGTGATGCGCCAGCAGGCCAGCAGGTTGGCGCCGTTGGCGAGAAAGTTGTTGTGCGTGAGCACGGCGCCCTTGCTGCGTCCGGTAGTGCCGGAGGTGTACACCAGCGCCGCCGGCACATCACCATCGAGCGCACGGCGGACGGCGGACACAGGACCGGATGACGCCGCAGCATCGAGGTCTTCTGCGTACCACGTCGCGGTACCCGCGGGAAGCAGCGACGCACTGTCACGCGTCGTGACCACGGCAACGGGCTCGGCGTCGCGAACGATGTGGGTCAGCTCCCGTTCGCGGTACAGCACGTTGATCGGCACGACGATCGCACCGAGTCGCATGCACGCGAGAAAGACATCGATGAACTCGAGCCGGTTGGGGAGGTGGATGCCGACGCGATCCCCGACCCCTACGCCCCGCGCCGCGAGCGAGGCCGCCAGGCGGTTCGCCCGGTCGTCAAGGTCGCCGAACGTAAAGGTGCGTAGCGCGGACGCATGCTCGACCTCGAGCGCGACAGCGTCGCGCCGGCCACGAAGCGAGACATCGAAGGCGTCGGTGAGCTGCATGCGCCAATTGAACGCAGCGGATCGGATGTCGCCAGCTCACGCCTTCGGTGCGCGGCATGAACGGTCGGTAGCGGGTTGCCGTGCGCGTCGATCGGTCCTTCGCTTTGGCCGCCGTCCGCACCGCTTCAGGACACGCTGACCGTGGACAGGCGTTCACCGGCGGCGTTCACCGCGAGTGTCGTGAGGAAGATCGCGAGGCCCGGGAAGAGGGCGAGCCATGGTTCCGAGGTCATGGTCGACTGCGCCTGATAGAGCATGTTGCCCCAGCTCGCCGCGGGTGGCTGTACGCCGACGCCGAAGAACGACAGCGCGCTCTCGAGCAGGATCGAGCGGCCGACGGCGAGCGTAGCCGAGACGATGACGGTGGGCCCGACGTTCGGCAGCAGGTGACGCAGGAGGACGTGCGGGCGGGACAGTCCGAGCGCGTGCGCTGCCTCCACGAACCCCCGGCCAGACAGCGCGAGCGCCTCGGCGCGCACGACGCGAGAGGTCTCCATCCAGCCCACGGCGGCCACGAGGATGATGAGGAGCGGAATCGAGGGCTGCAGGATCGCGGCGACGATCATGAGCAGGGGCAGCCGCGGAACCGACAGCATCGCGTCGGTGGTGCGCATGAGGAGCGTGTCCACCCAGCCGCGGAAGAACCCGGCCAGCAGCCCGATGGCGGTGCCTAACGCGACTGACAGCCCGGCCGCGAGCAGTCCGATGGCGATGGACACGCGCGCACCGTGCAGCACGCGGGTGAGCACGTCACGCCCCAGGTCGTCGGTGCCGAACCAGTGTGTCGCGGACGGGCCTTGTCGACGGAGCGCAAGGTCGACCGCGTCGGGAGCAAAGGGAGCTACGACGGGCGCGATGGCGGCAACGGCGACGAGCGCCAGTACGAGACCCCATGCCGCGCGATTGGACGACGTGCCCGCTGTGGCGCTCACGCGCGCACCCGCTGTGTCGCTCATGCGCGCAGCTGCTGTGGCGCTCATGCGCGCACCCGGGGATCCAGCCAGCGATACGAAAGGTCCGCCACGAGGTTGAGCACGATCACGCCGACGGAGGAGAGCATGAGGAACGCCATCAGCACGGTGTAGTCGCGCCGAGCGAGCGCCTCGGTAAAGAGGCCACCGAGGCCCGGCCATGCGAACACGCTTTCGGTGACCACCGCGCCCGAGATCATGATCGCGGCATCGAGGAGGACGATGGTAAGGAAGGGCAGCAGCGCGTTTCGGAGCGCGTGACGGTACCGGATGGTTCGCTCGCGAATACCGCGCCCGCGCGCGGCGAGGATGAACCGCTGCGCGATGACACTGCCCATCGCCGATCTCAGGTATCGGGTCCAGGCGGCGGCGTGGAGGATCGCGAGCACGGCGGCTGGGAGGGCGAGGTGCGCGAGGCGATCGCCCAGCCCGCTGCCGAGCAGTGATGAGCGACCGCTCGACGGGAGCCAGCCGAGCCAAACCGCAAAGACGAGCTGCAGCAGCAGGCCGAACCAGAACGCGGGGAGGGAGATCCCGGCGATGGTGAGCGTGGAGATCGCGCGGTCAACGAGGCGGCCTCGGCGCACGGCGGCGAGCACCCCGGCCGGTACGGCGGCCAAGAGGGCAAGCACGAGCGAGGCGGCCACCAGTTCGAGCGTGGCCGGAAGCCGTTCCAGGAGGCGCTGCGTCACGGGGCGCCCGTCAGTGAAGGAGAAGCCCCAGTCGCCGGTGACGAATCCGGCGAGCCATCGCAAATACTGGACGGGTAGTGGCTGATCCAGGCCTAACGAACGTCGGAGTCGCTCGATGTCGGCCGGGCGGACGTTCGGGTTCTCCAGGTAGATGGCGAGCGGCCCGCCCGGCGCCGCGTGCAGGAGCGAAAAGACCAGCACGGAGATGAGCAGGAGCAGCGGGATCGCCTGCAGCAGGCGACGCAGCGCGGCGCTCATCCCTGCGGCGCCGTCGGACCTGTGCCCACGTCCCACTCCCACACGTTCCAGAACACGCCGGTGTTGGTCGGGTTGCCCTTGAAGTTGCGCAGCGCCGCGGGAACGCCGTCGAGTCGCGTCACGTTGTACAGCGGGATCTCCGGCGCCAGCTCGGCGAGACGCTGCTGGACGCGCACGAGGATCGCCCGCCGCCTTGCCTGGTCGATCTCGCGATCGCTGGCGTACATGAGCCGGTCGAGCGTGCTGTCGGCGACGTAGTTGATGTTGCGCCCGGCGGGCGGGGTGCGATCGGACGCGAAGAACAGCGTGATCTCCGGATCGGCCGGCATGTGCCACCAATGCAGCATCGCGTCGAACTTGCCCTCGAACCAGAGCGACGAGATCGCCGTCCCGTCGACCAGCTGAATCTTCACGTCCGCTCCGACGTCCCGCAGCATCCGCTGCACGGCCTGCGAGACGCTCTCGCGGATCGCAAAGCCCGCCTGCGTGAGGAGCGTGAACCCGAGTCGCACGCCTTCGCGCTCGCGGATGCCATCTCCATCAGCGTCGGTCCACCCGGCGGAGTCGAGGAGCGTGCGGGCCCGGGCCGGGTCGAACGGGTAGTGCTGCACGCTGTCGGTGAAGGCCCAGGAAACGGGCTGGATGGCGCCGTGGACCACCGGGGCCAGCGAGTCGAGGATCGTCCTTGCGATCAGCTCGCGGTCGATCGCGTGTGTGAGTGCGCGGCGCACGCGCACATCGCGGAACGCGGGCACCTGACGCTGGTTGAGCGTGATGTGTTCGTACGAGTTCCCCGGCATCCGGTGCACGGTGAGTCCGGGGATGGTCGCGAGTTCGCGATACTTGTCCCACGGCACGAGCGCCACCACATGAGCCTCGCCGCTCGCGAGCTGGTTCACGCGGGTCGTCGTGTTCGGGATGAACTTGAACTGGATGCGCTCGATCTTCGGGAACGCGCTCCCGCGCCAGTAGTTCGGGACGCGCTCGAGCAGGATGTATTCGCCCGTCTTCCACTCGGCGACGCGATAGGGTCCGGTGCCCAGGGGCGCACGGTTGTATTCGGTGGCCCGATCGATGTCCTTGCCTTCCAGCACGTGCCTGGGGAGCGCGCCGCGCACGAACTGCAACTGATAGGGCGCGTAGGGCTCCCGATAGTGCACGATCGCGGTGAGCGAGTCGGGAGTGTCGACGGAGCTGATGCGATCGAATCCGTCGGTGCTCTCGGGGTTGTAGTCCGGCGAGTTGATGGCGTCGACGGTGAACTTGACGTCCGCCGAGGTGAAGGGGACGCCGTCGTGCCAACGCACGCCGGGCCTGAGCTTCCACGTGACGTCCATGCCGCCGTCCGGGCGCATGACGACCCCGCCGTTCTCGAGCGTGGGGATCGAGGCCGCGAGCACGGGGACGATGTTCATGTGCTCGTCGTTGGTGACGAGGCCCTCGATGACGCAGGTCTGGACGTCTTCGAGGATATGCGTGCTGAAGCGATTGAGCGTGTCGGGTTCGCGATCGTACCCGACCACGAGCAGCGCGTTGGAGGCGGCGGCACCGCGCGTTCTGCCCTCACCGCCGCAGCTGCCCAGGAGGAACGGACTGAGCAGGGCGAGCGTGCGTGCTGCCCGACGAAGGGCAGGGCGCCAGCGCGCGTGGGCTGCGCGAAGCACGCGGGGGGCCCCCCCCGACTTCACGATGCGTCCTTTCCGAACGTTTGTCACCATCGCGCTGTCCCCATTCGAATCAGAAACCCGCATTCCGCCCTGACCCCCGCTGCATGAGACGGCCCGACACCGCGACCGGAATCGACCCGTGCCCCAGCAAACGATCATGGAACCCCGCCAGCGAAAATGCCGCCCCCGCGCGCGCTGCTTCCACCGCGCGCAGGTCGTGGATGCCCTGCGTGCCGAGCCAATACATCATCGCCGTGCCCGGAAACATCGAGTTCTTCACCACCTCGGCACGCGCCGCTTCGCCCGACATGCCCACCGTCTCGGCGTAACACCGAACCGCATTCTCGAACGTCGTCCGGCTGGTGTGAAGCTCGATGTCCACCAGGGCTCGCGCCAGCATGCGCACGCGCGTGTGTTGCTCGGCCACCCGCTCATCGGCTGTCAGAAAGCCCGCTTCATCCATCAGGTCCGTTGCATAACACGCCCACCCTTCAGCCTTCGTGCCGCCCTGCAGCATCGCAATCCGGCTCGCGCAGTCCGCGGCGGCAATGCGCCCGATCCGGTAAGGCGCGCGCGCGGCATACCAGTTCTGGACGTGGTGCCCGAGAGCGCCGTGGTGCACGACGTGGTTCAGCTTGATGACGGAGTCGTTGCACGCCCGAAGGTGTCGATCGACCGCGGCCGGATCGAGCCCATCGATCGGCGTGACGACGTACTCGAACGGTTGCGGGAACGCATCGAGCGGGGCCGGCGAGCGGTAGAAGAGGTAATACAGGTCTGGCGCTGCCATGCGCGTCCACGCCGGGATCGGAACGTACGAGACGGGGATGTTCGGCCAGGTCACCAGATGCGCCGACGCGGCCCGGCACGCGTCCCAGCTTCGCGCGAAGGCCTCGTAGTAGCCCTCAGGCGACGGATGCCGCGCGGCGAGCCGGGCCTGTACCTCCGAAACGTCCGAAGCACAAACCGAACGCACCAGCGCCCCCAGTCGATCCTGTTCGACCTCGAACCGCGCCGTTACATCCGACCAGAGGTCGTCGAGGGATCGCGATTCCCAGTGCCCGCGAGCCAGCAAAACGCCGAGTGTCTCTTCTCCGCAGGTCGCGACCTCCTGCCCGCTCCCGCGCAGCTGTTCGAGCGTATGCGCGAAGGCGTGAGTGCCGCCGCCGGCGACCTGCGCCGCCTCCAGGACCGCGCGCGTCGTCCGCTCCTCGAGGGCCATCGCCTGGCACCAGAGCGGAACACCGGTCTCGAGGAGTCGCGACAGCCCCGCGGCCTCGCGCAACGCACGACGACGCCACGCCTCAGGGACCGGCGCCTCGCGCAGCGTGCTCATGGCGCCGGCAAGGAAACCCGGCAGGCCGCGCAGGCGTTGCATCAGCCACGACGCCCGCTGCGACGCGGGAAGGAAGTCACGCGTCAGGAGTCCAATGATCGCGAACGCCGCTTCGCCGGACGCCAACGATGGATTGCCACGAGTCACGTGAGGACCGCGCAACTCCGCGAGGGCAACGTCGCAGTGCGAGATCGCCAGCAACGCGTCGATGTCTTCCGCGTTCCCGGTCGCGAGCACCTCGTCGTCGGTGCGTGCGCCCAGCGCCTGCCTGAGGGCCTCACGCGAACTCGCCCACGCCGCGGTGGCCGCTTCGTGCCCGGCTGGCGACCAGTCCGGATAGCGGTGGTCCTGCGTGTGATGTCCGATGAACGTCGCGTCCACCGGGCGGAGCGTGAACAACGTCTGCAGGAATCGGTCGACCTCGTCGCCGGGTCGCAGAGTCATCGATCGAGCGGGAGTGTCACCCAGCGCCGCTCACGGAACGACTGCTCCACGCCGTTGATGACTTCCTGCACGCGCGCTCCATCCATGAAGTCGCCTTCGTTCTCCGGCCCGGGCGACTGCACCTCGCCGAGGAACGACGAGATGAGGTTGGCATAGAACAGCGAGCGCCACGTCTCCCCCTTGTGGCCACCGGGGGGGTAGTACGCCGGTGGCACCTCGATCTCGCGGAACTCGACGCTATCGGGTGTGGCCGCCTTGAGCGATTCGCACACGCCGAACTCCTCGACCAGGCGGCAGATGAGGGCGCCCGCGCTGCCGTACACGCGTGCCTCGATCCCGGGGTAGTTGCCCACCGTGACGAACGAGGTCTGGATGCTGCCCAGCGCGCCGTTCGCGAACTCGCCCAGGAAAATGTCGCCGTCGTCGATATTCATGCGCATCATCCGGCCCGTGGCGCGCACCATGCGCTCGGGAATGAAGTTGCGCATCGTCCCGACGACCTGCTGGTACGGTGCGCCAACCGCCCAGGCCCCGATGTCGATGATCGGCGCTCCGTACCCCTCGAGCGACGAGACCTGGATCACCGACTGGTCAGCGTCCGGGTCCACCTGTCGAAGCGGATTCATGGGATCGAGCCACTGCGAGTTCTGCTCGTACCCATTGAAGATGAACGGCGTGCCGATGAAGCCCTGGTCGATCAGCGCCTTCATGTAGCGCATCGCCGGCGCGTACCGGAACGTGAAACCGAGTTTGGTCTTGAGGCCGCGCGATCGCGCCAGTTCGGCGGCACGGATCGTCTCCCGGTAGTCGAACGCCACGGGCTTCTCGCACAGCACGTGTTTGCCGGCCTCCAGAGCCGACCACGCCAGCTCGAAATGCGTGGCCGAGGGGGTGCAGACGTCGACAAGGTCGATGTCTTCGCGCTCGAGCACCCGCCGATGATCGGACTCAACGACCGGGATGCCGAACTGCGTGGCGAGCGCCTCGGCCATCGGGCGCTGAGGGTCGCATATGGCCACGACCTCGCAGCGCGGGTCGCGCAGGTAGCCGGGAATGTGGGCGAGCTGCGCCCAGGCGCCAGCGCCGAGCACGCCAACGCGCACCCGGCGGGAAGGATCGACGAATGGCACGTCGGAGCGGGGAGAGGGTAGGGAGGGCGGAGCCCACCGGCCCCGTTCCGCGGCGGCCAATGTACGCGTCATCTCCTGGAGCAGCCAGCCGCCGGGCTTGCCCGTCGTCGGCGTGGTCACGAGCTTGAACCGAGGACCGACCCACTTACTGATGCGCCACCTTCGGACCGTTGCCCTCCTGCTCCTCGTGCTGGTCCCCCTCGCCGCGTGCATGAGCGACGAGGAGTACAAGGCCCGCACCCAGGCCGAGTCGGACCGCAAGGTCGCGGTCGCCGCAAAGCGCGCCGGGACCAAGACGGCGTCGAGCAAGCGCGAGCAGCGCATGGACATGCAGGCGCAGCAGGTGGGTGGCCGGTCCGGCCTTCGGGAAGGACCCTCGCGACTCACCAAGGACGAAGCGCCGTTCGTCCGCATGTCGGGCTACGTGGTGCGCGGCACGGACGAGTCGTCGTTCGTCAAGTGTGGTGACTCGCACGTGCACTACACACGCATGTCGGCCGAGGCCGTCGGACACATCGTCCAGCGCTATCGCTTCAGGGCCTCCATGCCGCTGTCACCGGTGTACTTCACCGTGAACGCGCGCATCGTCGAAGACACGGTCAACGTCGGTGACCACCGCTACGATTCGGTGGTCGAGATTCAGCGCGTGTATCCTGAACGGCCTGACGAGAAGCCGGCGTGTTCCGCCCCCAGCCGCGGATCACTCATCGAGCGCCAGGTGAGCCTCGCTCGCTGACGACGGGCTCGGCGCGGGTTGCGTCGCCCAGCAGGTGCAGGATGTGCGCGCGCTGGAGGTAGTAGAGCCCGCCACCGTACAGGCTCGAGGCGAACAGCAACACCGCTCGCGCAACGCTGGCCCCGTGGGCGTGATCAAGCCCGCGCAGTGCCTCGATCGCGGCCACAGCGACCAGAGTCCACGCCACAAGCCGCGGTAGCGCTCCGACGTAGCGATCGACGCTGCGTCCTCGGGTTTCACACTGGATGTATCCGAGCAGCGTGAATGCGGCGACGAGCTCGAGCAGCCGCAGGATTTCCAGCTTCGTCCATTCGGTGGCCACACCGGGAAAGCCGAGGCCGACGCTCCAGGGTCCAACTCCGCCAAGCAGCGGGCCCGCGCCAAGCAAGGCGAGGTACGTCGCGTAGGCGGGAACCGCACTCAGGAGCACCCGGACTTCGTAGCGCCGTTCGAGCGCGTGGCCGCGGTGGCCCACCGTGCCGCGGCGCCAGGCCAGGAGACCCGCCACGATCGCGCCGGCGCCCACGGCGATCGGGTGGGTGGGCAGCAGGGGAAAACTGCCAGCCGCGTACCAGGTCATGGTGACACAGGCCGTGGCCGCGGGTGACACATGGCGATCCGGGCCAAAGTGGTGTTTCTGGAGACCGCCGAGCACCGACGCCCCAAACACGGCGAGCAGCACCGAGAGCCCGGCGTGTTCCGCTTCGCCGCCCGAGGCGAGCGCGTTGAGCCAGAGCAGGGGGATCAGGAGGTAAACGAGGCCCATCAGCGGCAGCTCGAGGGAGAAGCGGGCCACCATCGCGCCGCCCGCCCGAAGGCGCGAGGCCACACGATCGCTGGCCAGCGCGCCGAGCCAGGCGCCGGCCGCATTCGTCGCCACGTCGAGCGGAGAGGTGTATCGCTCCAGCTCGAAGAGCTGGGCCGACTCGATCGCCGAGCTGACGAGCGCTCCCATCCAGAGCACGCGGAGCGCGCTGTGTCTCCGATGGTGGGTCGTGCCGAGCCGGTAGAGGAATCCCAGCGGCACGAACATGAGCACGTTGGCGACGATGTCGACCGCGTTGCCCGTGAGCATCACTCGCCACTCCCGCGGCCAGGCGAACTGGAAGGGGAGAAGGGTGATGATGAGCGTCACGCCCGTGAGGTACGCCAGAATCGCCAAGCCCAAGCGGGAGAACGACTTGGCCGCCACCGACCCGTCCAGTGCCTGCGATGGTCCTGCAAGCGGGGATGGTACGGGCACGGAGGACGGAGTCGCTGGCACGGAGCGCGCGTGAGAGTCGGGCGTGAGTATCGGCAGCGGTTGATCGTCTCTTGTTGCCGGGCGCGTGAACGGCAAGCGACAATCCGCGTCGCACTTCGCCTTATTTCCATCGGAATGACGAGCATCGCACCTTCTCGGGACACCAGCGTTCCCCTCGCCGCGCTCGCCGCGATCGGGGTGACGTTCGTTGTCCTGTTTGCGGCCCCAATGGCCAACACCGCGGCGACGTGGTGGAGCGATCCGGATGCTGGCCATGGCCTGTTGCTCGCGCCGCTGGCCGTATGGCTCGCGTGGCGCGCCGGGCTGAGTCCGCACGCCAGAGCACAGCGGGCCTGGGGACTCACCGCGATCGTGGTCGCGGTGCTCCTGAGGTATGTCTCCGCGCTCGCCGCCGAGGCCTTCGTGGCGCGCGCGGCGATGCTGCTGGCGCTCGGTGGAGTCGTGGTGTGGGGATGGGGCTTTCGACAGCTCTGGCACTGGTGGTTGCCCGTGCTGCTGCTGGCGCTGGCCATGCCGCTGCCGGAGATCGTGCTCGGTTCGCTGGCGCTGCCACTGCAGTTTCAGGCGTCCAAGCTGGGCGCCGCGATGCTCTCCACGCGCGGCATCCCGGTTCACCTGGACGGCAACGTGATTCGCCTTCCGGGCCACGACCTGTTCGTGACGGAGGCCTGCTCCGGGCTGCGCTCGCTGACGGCGTTGCTCAGCCTCGGCGTCCTGCTCGGTGGCCTGGTGCTTCGCTCGCCGGTTTCGCGCGTGGCGATCGTGTGTCTGTCGATCCCCGTCGCGGTGCTGGTGAACGGGGTGCGGGTTTTTGGCACGGGCTTTCTGGTGGCGTTCGTCGATCCGGCGCTCGCGGAAGGGTTCTCGCACATGACCGAGGGCTGGCTGCTTTTCGTCGTTGCTTTTGCGATCCTTGGCGCCATCACGTGGGGGATCCTCAGGCTCGAAGCCCGTTGGCTCGGCAAGGAGGCGCCACATGCGTAACTGGCGCAACCTTGTCCCCGCGATGCTGTTCGCGATCGGCAGCGTGTTGACCTGGGGGGCCGGCCGCCAGGAGTCTGCGCCGCTCGACCGTCCGCTGCGTGAGCTGCCCGCGTCGATCAACGGCGTCGTCGGCGAAGAGCGTCCGCTGACGAACGAGGAGCGGCAGGTGGCCGGGGTGTCGGACTACATGTTCCGCATCTTTCGTCGCGATTCGGTGAACGCCTTTTCGGTGTATGTGGGCTACTACGAGTCCCAGGCGACGGGAAAGACGATCCACTCGCCGCGCAACTGCCTGCCCGGGGCCGGCTGGCAGGTCGTGGAGTCCGATACCGCGGCGCTCCCGCTCGACGGTCGCACGGTCACGGTGAATCAATACGTGATCGCCAACGGTCCGATGCAGGCGGTGGTGCTGTACTGGTACCAGGGGCGTGGACGCGTTGCGCACTCGGAGTACAAGGTGAAGTGGGAACTCCTGCGTGACGCCGCGAACCGCGGCCGGACCGAGGAAGCGCTGGTGCGGGTGATGGTGCCGATCGCGCCCTCGCGTTCGTTCGACGCCACCGACTGGCGCCTGCGCCGCGAAGCGGCCGAGCAAACGGCGCGGGACGTCGCGCGCGAGATGCTGCCCCTGATGAACCGCGCCCTGCCACCGTGGTCGGCCACCACATAGCGGCCACCACGTGCGCGGCGGGCGCGCGGCGCTGGTGAGCGGTACGCACTCGCACTGCAATCGCTGAGCGGGTGTGCGCGCGCGTGACCAGAAATCCGCACGGGAGCATACACGGGGACCTCCGGCGCGCGTTGGGTGCGAGGAGTTGGTCCACGAGGCAGGGCTCAAACTCGCCTCGGAACGGCCGATACTCCCACCTGATGGTCGGAGTCTCGCTCCCGAGCGTTCGGGCCCGAGGACCATTCGGTCGTTTCACCCGCCCAGCGAACGTCCCCATGTCCCATCCAACCCGTTCGTCCTTCGTGCGGCTTCGCCGGCGCCTGATCATGGGTGCGGCCATCGCCCTCGTGGCCTGCGGCAAGCCGGTAGAGGCCCCGCCCGCGCCGGCCTCGATCGTGCTCGTGCAGGGCAACCTGCAGTCGATACAGGGCGGTCAGGAGCTGCCCAACCCGATCGTCGTGCGATTGCTGGATGAGACCGGACGCCCGGTCGAAGGCGTCGCGGTGGGATTTTCGGTCGTGGTGGGCGGCGGGGCCGTGAACCCCGGCAGCGTGGTGTCGGACGAAAATGGCGAAGCCCGAACGAAGTGGATCCTGGGTTCGGGGGAGGCCAATCAGACGCTGACCGCGAGAGCGCCCGGGCTGGATCCGCTCAACATCAACGCCATCGCCCTCCTCCCGACCGACCTCCTCATCGCGCAAGGCAACAACCAGCAGGCCAAACCGTCCGCAGCGTTGCCGAACCCGATCGTGATCCGCGTCGTCGGGCCGAACAACGCGCCCATGAAGGGCATCGCCGTCGCGTTTCAGGTCATCACTGGTGGTGGCCTCATCTCCCCGCAGTCCGGCCTGACGAATGCCCAGGGCGAAGTCACCGCACGCTGGACACTCGGCAGCAGCCAGGGGGCGCAGTTGCTCGCGGTCTCGTCAGGCAACCTGCAGCCGATCTCGCTCAACGCCATCGCCTCGCCCTGACGCTCCGCCACGCAAGCCGATCCAGCAAAAAAACGATCGCGTTGCCCTGACGCTCCGCCACGCAAGCCGATCCAGCAAAAAAACGATCGCGTTGCCCTGATGCTCCGCCACGCGAGCCGTGTCTCTGGACGTGATCGCCACGCTCTGACGTTCAGCGACGCGAGGCGAGTAAGGGACCGGGGTCGTCACTCAGGACGGCGCGCACGCCGCGGGCCCAGCAGCGCCGCGCGGCCTCGACTTCGTTGACCGTCCACACGTACATCGGTACCTCGGCAGCTTCCACCGCCCGCGCGAGTGCCGCCAGGGGCAGCGGGACCCCGTGGTACGTTTCCGGCACGCTCAGCGCCGCATAGGGCCGGCGACGAAACCGCACGCCGGCGAGCGCCGCTGCCCAGAGCCACCCCACCTCGCGCGTCGAACACGTTCGCGCAATGCGACTTCCGGCAAACGCGGCCAGGGTGCGGTGGCGGAACGCGCCAACGAGCACTCGGTCGTGCGCATTCGCGTGTTCGAGGATGCGTCGCACCGTGGGCGCCGCCTCCTCCTCCTTGATTTCGACGAGCAGGGGCACGCCGGGCAGCGCCTCCAGCACGTCCTGGAGCGAGTTGATGCCGACGCCGCGCTCCCGCCAGGGAAAGGAACGGCCACCATCGGGTGTGAACGTCGCGCCGGCGTCGAGGCCACGCAGCTCGGCCAGGGTGTGGGACCGCACGAGCCCGGGCACTCCCGTGGTGCGCAGGAGCTCGGCATCATGAAAGACGACGAGATTCCCATCACCCGTCAGGCGCACGTCGAACTCGAGCCCGTGCGCGCCCAGGTCCAGCGCCTGCCGAAAGCTCACCAGCGTGTTCTCCGGTGCGTGTGCGGGGTTGCCGCGGTGGCCGAGGACGCCGCGCTCGGGGATCTCCGCAAAGCGTCGTGGCAGCGTGGTCACGTCGTGGGACTCGTCAGGCAGCCGATGAAGGAAAGCTTCGGGGGGCCGGCCCGCGTGGACCGACCCCCCGGCATCGATCGTGTGGCGTGCAGCCACCCGGGTTGATGTCAGAACGTGTACTGCAATCGCGTAAGCGCCAACCGCCCGATCTTCGGCGTGCCGACAAAGGTCGCCTTCTGGTTGTTGAGCACGTTGGTCACGTTGATCGACCAGCGCACTTCGCTCGCCACCGGCAGCTTCCAGGAGAAGCCGAGGTCGAGGAACGCATTCACCGGCACTGCGGGATACCGCACCGGCGTCCCGACCCCGTAGGAATTGAAGACGCCCGAGTTTACGGGGAATGCGTTGGCGTAGCGTCCGCGAATCTCGCTGCTGAATCCGCTCGTCAGGTTGGCGTAGCGCAGCGCGGCGCTCCCGCGATGGTTGGCGGCGTTGGCCGCGAGCGGGTTGCCGGGCGTGGCGCCCGGCGCGTCCGGGAAGACGTTGTCGCTGAGGTAGGAGTAGGTGCCTTCGAGCGACCAGCGGTCGTTGATCAGGAAATCCGCGGCGACGTCGAGGCCGCTCACGTTCACGTAGCCTGCAGCATTCTGGTAGGAGAACACGAGGTACGACTGGTCGTACAGCGGGTTCGTGAACGCCGCGGCGCCGACGGGAATCGCCGCCATCAACGGGGTGAGGGCGCCGGCGGCCGCCGTGGCCGTGGCCTGCGCCTGCTGTGCGGGCATACCCTGGGCAATCAGCGCCTGCGCGATGCGGCCCCCGAGGAACGCGCCCAGTTGCTGCGGATTGAACAGGACGCCAGGGTTGAGGATCTGCGTGGTGGGGTCCGCCGGTCGGCGTGAGAACCACAGGTCGGTCGCCAGGCGGAAGCGTTCATTGAAGAGCCCCTTGTAGCCGACTTCCCAGGTGGTCGAGAAGTTCGCACCGAGCGGCGCGTAGTCCGTGGGCGCGCTGGTGAGCGGGCGACGCGTATTGAGGTCGAGCAGCACCGAGCCGATGTCGGTCGGCGTCGGTCGGAGCGCGTTGAGGATGGGACCGAGCTGCGTGAGCAGTCCGAGGAGCTGCTGGCGGCCGGCTTCACCAGCCTGGCCAAACTGCGAAACGGGCAGGCCGCGCACGATGTTCGGCAGCGCTTGAATGAAGCCTGGGTAGGCCGCGGTGGCGCTCGCCGCCTGCACGCCCTGCGCATACGGAGAGCGCATGCACAGTCCGTTGCACGAGCGGTTGAACTGCCACCCCATCTTTGGCGGGTTGCCCATGATCTGCACGGGCAGCCCGGGCGCTGGCGTCTGGCCGGAGTACTGATCGAGGAAGAAGGCGAACGAGGCGGGCGAGTTGAACGCGCGGTTGTAGGTGACGCGGAGGTTCTGCGTCGGTGTCGCCTTGAAGATCAGGGCGGCGCGCGGTGACCACTGCGAGCCTTCGATGCGGGAGTTCACGTCGCCACGGATCGCGGCGAGCAGGTCCAGCTTGGGTGCCAGCTCCGTCGTCGTCTGGATGTAGGCGCCGTATTCGTTGATGTCGTCGTTGTCGTCGTTGCGGCCGTTGATCGACCCTTCGGTCTTCGGGCGTGTGGCGATGTAGTCGCCGCCAAGTACCACGCGCGTGCGACCGAACTCGAGGCCCTGCTGCAACTGGCCGACGAGTACGCTCGAACGGTCAACCACCGGAATGCCGGTGCGCAGGTAATACGTCCCGGCGTCGTCCTGTGGGCTGTCGTTGCCCGAGTTGGAGTTGTTGTAGAAGAGCTGCGCAAAAAACTTCTTGTGCCGGAAGCGCTCCTGCAGGCTGAGGTAGCTCCAGTCTCGCACCTGCGCGGCGCCGAACGTGGTGGTGATCTCCATGCCGCGCCCGATCTTCGAGTAGCCGGCCGAGGAGATGATCTCGGTGTCTTCGTTGGGGCGGAAGTCGAGGCGGGCTTCGCCGGAGGTGCGTTGCAGATCGAAGTTGCGCGAGACGGCATCGCCGCGGCGCGACTGGGGGACCCGCGTGTCGGTCAGCGAATAGGTGGCGGGTTCGTTCGGATCCCGGTACTCGAAATCCTTTGCCGTGAAGTATTCGCCCGCGATCTTGTAGCCCCACTTGCCGTCGCCCGTGGCGCCCGCGTTGCGCAGGCCGGCGCGCAGGAGCGATCGCTCGCCACCGTCCACGGTCACCGTGGTGCCTTGCGAGGCGAACGGGGACTTCGTGATGATGTGCAGGACTCCGTTGCCGGAGTTTGGCCCGTAGAGCGCGGCCGCCGGTCCCTGCAGCACTTCGATGCGGTCGATGTCGTCCCCGGTGCCCGTGAACAGGAACGGCACGTTGACGCGAAGCGACGGGACCCCGGCAAACCGATAGTCCTGCAACATCAGCATCGTCGTGGAAAACGCGTTGTTGAATCCGCGCGAGACGACGTTCGATTGTGCGATGCCGCCCGTGGAAATGGCGAGGCCCGGCGACGACTTCAGGTGGTCCGTCGCCGTCACCGCCGGTCGCTCGGCGATACGTTCGGCGCTCACCACGGAGATCGAGTTGGGCGATTCGAGGATCTTCTCCGGCTCGGCGCCGCGCGTCGCGGTCGTCACGACCGCATTGAGCCGCGTGGCCGCTGGGGTGAGCGAGATGTCCTGCGTGACCGTCCCACCGGCCGTGACGGTCACGTTGGGAATGTCCTGCTGGATGTATCCGATGCCTCCGGCGCGCACGATGTACGTCCCGGGGGCGAGATTGACGATGCGGTAGGTGCCGTCCTCTCGCGTCAGGACCGAGGCTGCGGCCTGACCGCTGCTCGCGATCGCCTGGATGCGGCCGCCATTTACCGGCAACGATCCTTCCGAACTGGTAACCCTTCCGGTGATGCTGCCCACCTGCTGCGCCTGGAGCGCCGGGGCTGCACACACCGTCACGGTGGCCAGCACGAATCGCCACAATCGTTGTGCTTGCATCTGCACCTCTCGAGGGGGTAAGCGAACGGTGATCCGAAGATATGCGGCACCTGCCGTCCGGCTAGTCGGCAAACGGGGCGAACGCGACTTCCACAATGTCGAGAGAGGCCCCACTTTCGCCTGATGTTCCGACTCCTCGCCAGCCTGGTGGTGCTCACGGTCGCCGCGCCTTCACTTGTTTACGCGCAGGGCGGTCGACTCGTGTGGCGCGGCCTTTTCGGGGACGTGGCGTTCGAAGTCCGCACCAGCGGCACCGATGTCCTGCTGGGTGCGTCGGGGGACTCCGGCTCGGCGTCGGCGGCGTTCCGGGGGACCGACGTGCGTCGATTCGTCGATTCACTCACGCGCCGCCTGACGAGTACGCGCGCGCGGCGCGACACGACATGGACCCTGCGCGTGGAGGAGCCGGGGACGAGCGCCGGCGCCATGAGTCTTTCACCAGCGGGCCGCGGCGCGGACCGGCAGCGGGTCTATCGACTGTTCATGGCGGACGACGTGGTCTCGGGGGTCCGCGCGACGCTCACGACGACCGAGGTGCGCGTGCTGCTACGCTCCCTGCGCGAGGCGTCGGCGGTACCGAAGAAGCCGCCGGCCGTCCGACGCCGGCGATCATCGCGGTAAGCTGCGCCCTCGCGGCCTGCGCCTCCGCGTTGGTGGGATCGAATTCGAGGCCGGCATCGACTTCAGCAAGCGCGCCGCGCAGGTCGCCCCGCTGAGCGAGAATGCGCGCAAGGTAGAAACGGGCGAGCGCGAGCGATGGGTCGGCGGCGAGCGCCGCGCGGTACGACGCGGAGGCGGCGTCCAGTTGACCAGACTCGAGGCGCAGGTTGCCGAGATTGAAGTGGGCCAGCGGCTCGCGCGCGTTGATGGCGAGCGCGCGCTCGTACGCGCGTACGGCGCCCGGCGCATCGCCGCTCGCGGCCCGTGCAATGCCCATGTTCACCCAGGCCAGCGGCTGCGCGGCATCGAGCGTCAGGCTCCGGTCGTAGGCCGCGATTGCCTCAGGGAGTCGGCCCGCGTTTGCGAGCGCGAGCCCATGGTTGAGGTGGATGCGGGGATTGCGCGGCTCGATCTCGAGGGCTTTCTGGTAGGTGGTCACGGCCGCCACCGGATCCCCGGCCTCGCGCTGGCGATCGGCGAGAAACCCCAGCGTCGTGGCCCACCGGCTCCGCACGAGCGGCTCGTCGGAGCCCTGGTCGCCGAGCTGCGTGGCCAGAAAGCCGCGTGCTCGTGCGCCACCCGTGTAGTGCAGCGCGGCCAGCGCCACCGCGCGTACATCAAGGTCGCGATCGGCGGCGAGCCGGCGCAGGCGCTCCGATGGCGTGCCCTGCAGCGGGATGTTTGGGGTGAGGAAGCGTTCGGTGAACAGCGCGAGACCGACGAACTGCGCGGCGGTATGCGGGGCGTCCGGCAGGAGCAGGGTGGTGGCGGCGCGCGCGGCGTCGGTCGTCTCGCGGCCCTCGAGCACCGAGGCGATGGTCGGGGCGATCGGCTTGAGCTCGCGGTACCACGACCGGACCTGTTGGTCGAGCGCCGCCTCGGAGCGATCGGCGTGACACGAGCGGCACGCGCTGCGAACGCCCAGCGCCGAATCGGCCAGCGGTCTCGGGATCGGGATGGCGTGGTCCGACCGCGCGTACTGCAAGGCCGTGCCCACCTCGGGTTCCTGCAGGTACGGCATGTGGCAGGCCACGCAGCGACTCCCGGGCGAGTCTGCCGGGTGGTTGGTATGCAGCGAGACCTGCGTGGCCTTGCTGGCATGACACGACGTGCACTGGCGGTCGTCGAAGCGGCCCACGAGCGGGCGTCCCTGCACGTCGCGATACCCCTGGGAATGCGGGTCGTGACAGCTCGTGCAGGTCATGCCGCCGTTCACGTAGCAATCGCTGAAGAGGTGGCCCTCCTGATAGGCGAACGTCCGGACGCGTCCGTCCGGTAAGTGCGCGGCGTCGCCCAGCTGTGGCAGCTGCAATGAGTAGTAGGCGGTGAGCGATCGTCCGGCGCGGTAGCCCGGCCGGAGCTGGTCCTTGAGGGCGTGGCACTGGAAACACGTGCCTAACGACGCGTCCTTGGCGAGCGTGGCGAGCGGCGTCATCCCGATCTCGCCCCGTGCTACCGCGGCCGGATCGCCCACCAGCGCCACGTGTCGCCGTCCGGGTCCGTGGCACGATTCGCAGTCGATACCCAGCGACGCATACCGCGTCCGGTACGTACGCGCCGCCGAGTCCACCGAAACTTCGATCTGGCTCCCGTGGCACGACTGGCAGTTGGTGAACCGCAGTTCGTCGCCCAAAACGCGCTGTGGCGGCCAGTCCCCGCAGTCGGCGAGGCGCAGATCGGGCGTGATCGGCACCCATCCGCGGTTGGCGCGGGATCCGGTATTGCAGAACCACGTCGCTTCGCGTCGAATGAAATCGAACGGCAAGAAGCGCAGCGTGCCGTCGGCGAGTCGCGACACGAATCCCTGCGTGCCACCGCCCTGCATATGGCCACCTCCCACCACGCCGTCCACGCGATACGTCCGCTCGGGGCGACCCTCCTGTCGCACGACGAACTGCCACGTGTTGCCGCGCCGCTCGGGGACCACCACGCCATCGCGAAAGCGCATCGGCGTGCCGTCGAAGGCTTTCAGCAGCCGCACGGATCCCGGAGCACCGCCCGCGGCCGCGTGCGTAGAGCCCCGCCAGGTGTCGTACGCCGCGCGATGGCACGAGGCGCAGGCCTCGGATCCAAGAAAGTCCGACGCAGAAACGTCAGCCGCCTCGAATGCCACCCGCGGCGGCGGGAGCGGCGTCTCGACACCGGAGTCCGGCGCGTCGCGCGAGGTGCGCAGCACGGTGAGCGTGGCGGCCACGGTCATCGCGGCCACGACGCCGAGCGCTGCCCACAGTCGCCCTCTCGTCAGGCGGGCCGAGGCAGGCGCCGCTGCCGGTGACTCGTCAGGCACCAGACGCGGACCGCCGGACGCGTCCCCCGGTCGTCGACCTCCTTTGCGCTTCCTGGCCATCACGGTGTGCCCCGGCGTCGCATGTCTACCTGCTCCATGCCGGCCCCTCGCAGCGGCACAGGCGGCGAATCTCGGCGACCAGGGCGCGGATCTGCGGTGGCGTGAGCGTCTCGCCGAACGCCGGCATCCGCGGGCTGCGGTTCATGATCGCGCCGCCGCTCGCGATCGTGTCGTAGAGGGCATCGTCGGAGCGGGCCGACATCGAGGCGGCGCTGGCGTGCGCGGCAGGGGTGACCGGCAGTCGTGACGCGTTGAGCCCGTCGCCGCGGCCCGACGCTCCGTGGCACGGCGCGCACCATCGGCCATACAACGCGGGGCCACCGGCGTCAGGCACCGCGCGCGCGGCCCCGGCAGGTGGCGTTGCCCCCGTGCCGGGCCGCGTCTGCAGGTAGCGGACGATGAGGTCGCGGGTGGCCGGCGCCATCGTCAGGCGCGGCATGAGACTCCCAGGCACCAGGCGCTGCGGATCGTCGACCATCGCGGCGATGTAGGCCACCGATCGTCGCTCGCGCACAGTGAGCAGGTCAGGCGCGAGGCGACCGCCGTCGCTGCCAAGCGCGTGACAGCCGAGGCAGGGCAACTGCTCCCTGAGCAGCGTTTCCGCCTTGTGGACGGCAAACGCACTCAGCGGCGCCTGAGGACTGGCGACGCCGGGGAGCGCCATGAGGGCCCCGACTGCGAATGACTGAAGAATTCGTGGCAACCGGCCGATACTCGGGAAGTCTTCTCCGCCCCCGAAACCTCGCGACATGGGCATGGACCTGCAGCAGCCGCAACGTTACCCGCGTGACAGGGACGGGCACAATACGGACGCGCCGACGCCACTCGAGGTCCGCATGCGGCGCATCCTCTCCGAGTCGGACTTCCCGGCGATCGCGACGGATGCGCTCGAGGCGCTCAAGGCAGTGCCTGACGACGACGCCTCGCTGCAGCGGCTCGCGAACATCGTGCTCCGCGAGTACGCGCTGACGCTCAAGGTGCTGCGGACCGCGAACAGTGCGTACTACAAGCGCGGCGGCGCCACGGTGCAGAGCGCGGCCCACGCCATGCTCCTGCTCGGCGCCCGCACGGTGCGCCACCTCGCGGCGAGCCTCCTGGTGTTCGACCACTACCGCAAGCGGTCGCCCGGGCTCAGGGAACTCATGCTCATGAGCATGATCACCGCCAATCATGCCCGCGAACTGGCGATGCTCCGACGGCTTCCCGATCCCGAGGAGGCGCATCTCGCCGGCATGTTCCGGAACCTCGGCGAAGTCCTCGTGGCGGGCTACTTCCCGCGCGAATACGCGCAGGTCCTCACGCGCATGGAGTCGCAAAAGCAGTCCGTCGCCGGCGCAAGCTTCGACGTGCTGGGCTTCGTGTTCGAGGATCTCGGCGATGCGATGGCGCGTCACTGGGGGCTGCCGGAATCGGTGATCCTCGCGATGCGCGCGGAGGGCCCGGCGGCGGCCAACGAGCTGAGCGCCATCGTCTCGTGTGCGCATGAGCTGACCACCGCGGTCTATCGTCACGAGCGCGCCGTGCGACTCGACGGCGTGCCCTCGGTGCTGGAGCGCTACGGTCGACGGCTTGCCCTCGACCGCGCGCAGGCCACCGATGTGGTGCGTGCTGCCTTGCGCGAGACCCGCGAGATCTTTGCGAGCGCGAAGGTCGGACTGGACGACCTGCGACTCCGGCGTCAGCACGATGCGGCGGTCCTGCAGCTGGGCGGCGGACGCCTGTCGCGGACACCGTCCGGTGAACTCGCGATCGCTCCGGACGGCGAAGCGGCAGCACTCGCCAGGCGCGAGGCACTCGTCGCCGAGGTCCGCCACGCGGCCGAGCCGGCGTCGGGCACCGACCTCAATCGCCTGATCCTCACCATGCTCGAGGCGATCTATCGCGGCGGCCCGTTCGATCGCGTCGTCTTCTGCGTGTTGTCACCGGATCGGTCGACCGCCACGGCGCGGTTCGGACTCGGCGACCAGGTGGAAGCGCTGCTCCCGCAGTTCTCCTTCGAGCTGTCGCCGCGCGCCGGACCACTTGCCGTCGCCATGCTTCGGCGACAGAGCACGTTCGTCCCGGTCGATCGCGACTTCACGGCTCAGGAGCTACGGTTCGCGCAGTCGCTGGGCGCCGGGAGCTTTGGTGTGTTCCCCGTCATGGTCGGGTCACGCATGGTGGGCTGCGTGTATTGTGACCGTGCCTGGCACGTGCGGGCGCCGGAGAAGTCCACCGTCGCGTTCGTCCGATCCATCTGCGACAGCGCTGCTCGTGGCATTGCCGCGCGCCGCACGGAACCGGGAATGACCGCGATCGCTGCGAGCCGCGGCGGTACCACCCGCACGCCGACGACTGGCGTCACGACTTCGGGGCGCCAAGCCGAGGCGCCGCCTCCTCTCGATGCGGCGGCTGCACGTCGGCCGGTCGCGGGTGCGTGACCGGCCGGCGTCGCGGCCCTTACTGTGTACTTGCCGCGCCGTGTGACCAACGCTCGAACCAACTCCGCAGGAAGAGTTGCGTGCGCAGGTAGTTCGAGGGCTTCGATCCGGTGCCGTGGTACTCCTCGTTGAACCGGATCATGGCCGTCGGCACCTTCCGGAACTTGAGCGCCTCGTAGAACTCCTCCGTCTGCGGGATCGGCGTGCGGAGGTCGAGGACGCCCGTCATGAGCATGGTGGGCGTCTTCACATTGCCCACGTACATGATCGGCGAGCGGCGCAGATGCTCGCTCGGATCCTCCCAGAACGGCTTCGCGAAATTCCGATACCACCCCGGCCCGTCCGTCGTACCGACGAACGAGAGCCAGTTGATCACCGGACAGTTGGAGCTGGCCGCGGCAAAGCGGTCGGTGTGGCCCACGATCCACGCGGTGAGCACGCCACCGCCCGAGCAACCAAACACGTACATGCGCTGCGTGTCGATGTACCCGCGATTCACGACCGTGTCGACGCCGGCCATCAGGTCATCGAAGTCCTTGTCCGGATACGCGTTCATGATCTCGTTGCCGAACTTCGAGCCGTAGCCGGTCGAGCCCCGCGGGTTGGTATAGAGGAGCACGTACCCCTCGGCCGCATGATTCTGCCGGGCGAAGTTGAACCCGACGTTGTACATCGAGTGCGGCCCGCCGTGGATCTCCAGCATCAGCGGATACTTGCGGCGCGGGTCGAAATCGGGCGGCTTCACGATCCATCCCTGGATGCGCAATCCGCCGACGGAGGTGTACCAGATCTCCTCCTGATCGCCCAGCTTGCGGCCCGTGAGCACATCGTCGTTGACCGCGGTGAGCTGCGTGAACGTCGGGTTGGCCAGCGGGAACGTCACGATGTCGCCGGGCTGCGTGGCGGTGGTCAGGATGCCGATGCCGATGCCGTTGCGGATCTCCTCGACGGAGAGCATGTGCTTGCCCTTCGTGACCTCGCGCACCGCGCCACCGGTGGAGGCAAAATACAGGTTGCGTGCCCCCTGGTTGTCGGCGCTGAAGTACACGCCCGAGTTGTCCGGGGCCCACACCAGCGCCTGCGGTGAACGATCGAGGGTGCCGGAGATCTGCCGCGGGTTGGACCCATCGGCATTCATGATGTAGAGCTCGGAGTCCTTCCACGACGCACGCGTCGAATCGTAGCCGGTGTAGGCGATCAGCCGCCCGTCAGGCGATGGCGTCGGCGAGTTGTCCGGCCCGTTGCGCTTCGTCAGCTGGCGGATGTTCCCGCTGGCGACGTCCACGGCGTAGATGTCGCTCTGTCGCCAGGTGTATTCCGCCTCCGGCACGCGGTTGGCCGAGAAGACGATGCTCCGTCCGTCGGGCATCCACTGTGGCGCTCCGTGATCCCACGCGCCGCTCGTGACCTGTCGCGGTGAGCCGCCGTCGGCGCTCACGACGAAGATGTGCGTGTGGCCGGGCGTGGTGAATCCCTGCCCGTCCTGACGGTAATCGAGCTGCGTGACGATACGCGGCGGTTCGGTCCACCGCGCTCCCTGCGGCGCTGCCGGCATCGGCAGGTTCCATTGCTCCCGGGTGGGCACGAGCATCGTGAACGCGATCCACTTGCCGTCGGGGGACCACTGCAGGTTCGACGGCGCTTGCGTGAGACGCGTCAGCTGGGTGACCGCGCCCTCGGCGTCCATCCATCGCACGAAGATCTGCGTTCCCCCGGGCTCGCCTCGCGTCGTATAGGCAATGCGCGTCCCGTCGGGTGACCATTCGGGGCTGCTCCCGGTGATCAGCGCACGCTGTCGCGTGCCGTCGATGTTCATGATCCACTGGGTCGTCTCCCAGCGATCGTTCATCTTGTCGACCCAGCGTCGCCCGTAGATGACCTGTCGGCCGTCCGGCGACACGCGGGGCGCCTGCACGGTCTCCCACTCGAGGTACTGGTCCAGCGTGAGCTTGTTGCCCGGTCCCTGTGCGCCGAGTGACGCCCCGGTGAGGGCGACGAGCGCGGCGGCGTATCGCAAGCGCATGGTCCACGATCCGGAAGGAAGTCGCGATCAATGTAGGCGTGGAGCCGGTGTGCGCGAGGGGCGACCGCCGATTCCTGCGTTGCCCGGTTAGTTTGCCTGCACCGATGAGCGACACCCAGCGCCACGATCCCTACTCCGCCTTCCGGCTTCGGCCCTTCAGGTGGTTCATCGTGTCGCTGCTGACGATGACGATGGCGGCCCAGGTCCAGGCGGTGGTGGTGGGGTGGCTGGTCTACCAGGCCACGAAGGATCCGTTTGCTCTCGGACTCATCGGTCTCGCTGAGATCGTGCCCTACGTGAGTGTTGCGCTCCTGGCCGGGTACTTCGCCGACCGCCTGGATCGCCGGCGCATCTCCATCATCGCGCTGACGGTCCTCCTCGTGGCCACCCTCGCCGTCCTCGGGTTCGTGCTCGTGTCGCCGAGCCCGTCCGTGGTGTGGCCGTTCTACGCCATCGTCGCCGTCTGCGGGCTCGCGCGCTCGTTCCTTCAGGTCTCGCGGTCGGCGCTGGTCTCGGAGATCGTGTCACCTGATCACTATGCCAACGCCGCCACCTGGCGGAGTTCCACCTGGCAGCTCGGCATGGTGCTGGGTCCCGCGTTAGGCGGCGTGCTGTTTGCGGCCACCGGGGAGCGGTTCACCTTTGCCGTCAACGTCGGCCTCGCGGCGATCTCGCTCCTTGCGATGGTCGCCGTGCGCCATCGGCCGGCACCACGCGGCGCACCCGGCGACTCGGTGCTGCGCAACCTCGCCGAAGGCCTGGCGTTCCTGCGCACCAACCGGGTCATCCTCGCCGCGCTCGCGCTGGACATGGTCGCCGTCCTCTTTGGAGGTGCGGTGGCGCTCATGCCGGTCTTTGCGTCGGACATCCTGCAGGTGGGTCCCAGGGGACTCGGTCTGCTTCAGGCGGCACCGGGCGCTGGTGCGGTCCTCACCGCCCTGGCCATCGCACACCGCCCGCCGTTCCGGCGCGCCGGACGCGCGCTGCTCCTCGCGGTCACTGTGTTCGGTGCCTGCATCGTGGGGTTCGGGCTCTCGCGCAGCTTCCCGCTGTCGGTGGCTCTCCTGTTCATCAGCGGTGCAGCCGACAATGTCAGCGCAGTCATCCGCAGCACCATGATCCAGATTCTGGTGCCCACCGGGATGCTGGGACGCATTTCTGCCGTGAATGCCATCTTCATCGGCTCGTCGAACGAGCTCGGCGCCTTCGAGTCCGGACTGGCCGCCAGGTTCATTGGAACCGTCCCAGCCGTGGTGGCCGGCGGCCTTGTTGCCATCGGGACCGTGGCGCTGACGGCCTGGAAGGTCCCCGTCCTCAGGGGGCTTGGCGAGATTCGGCGGCCCGAAGACTGATCCACCCGCCCGCTGCGCCCCAAACACTGAAGTCGGTCGAAGCGTCCGCCGACACTTGAGGGAAGCCCCGGTTCCCCCGCCGGGTCAGTCGCTGCCCCTGTGACCGTCCAACCGACCCTTCCCGCCCAGCACGGACTCCTCCCGCGCGAGGTCATCGTTCGCGAACGATGGCTCATGCAGAAGGAGTGGCTGCGCCAGTCCGCCAGGGTGCGGTTCGTTGTCATTGGCCTCTGCCTGGCGATGGCGCTGGCCGACATGCTGACCAACGTCATGCCCGGGCACTGGCAGGTCTTTGGCGGCATGCAGCTCGTCGCCATCGCGGCGAACCTCGTGGTGATGTGGCACAACCGTGCGGATCAGGTCCACAGATGGCCGATCTGGGCGATGCTCGGTCTCGATTCGTTCATCATCGCCTTCCTGACCGCTTCCATCGGAAGCCTTGGCTACCTCGGAATCCCGTTCTTTCTGCTGGCGGCTGCCGCGTACGCCCTCAGCATTCCGCAGGCGGCGCGCGTGCAGCTGGGCGTGGCCGTCATCGCCTACCCCATCGCGCGCTGGGTCGGCATGAGCGGACCCGCGAGTGCATCGGACGGCATGCTCGTGGTGCTCGAGACCGTGGTGCTCGGCGGCATCGGACACCTTGCGATCGCCGGCCCGATGCGCTTCACCTACCGAATCCGTGCAGCACGTCGGGCGCTCGGGGCGCTCGCGCGCGGCGACTTCTCGGTGCGCCTCCCGGCGCGCGCCATGGACGACCTGGGGTTTCTCGCCGCCAGCTTCAACGACACCGCGGAACAGCTCGGGTCCGCGGTGCGTTCCCTGGAGGGCGAGATCCACGAGCGCACGCGCGCCGAAGTTGCGCTCCGGGCCTCGAAAGAGGCCCTCACGCATCAGGCTTTCCACGATCAGCTCACCGGGCTTCCCAACCGAACGCGCTTTCTCGAACGCGTTGCGGGCGCACTCTCCGGCGGATCGCCGGAACGAGCGGCCGTGCTTGCGGTGGACCTCGACGGTTTCAAGGTCGTGAACGACACCTTCGGTCACGCCGCGGGCGACGCGCTGCTGCGCGAGGTGGCCACACGCCTGCTCGGGGCCACGCGCGGGTCCGACGTGGTAGCGCGGCTCGGCGGCGACGAGTTTGCGGTGCTGCTCTGCTACCTCCGCGACGAAGGCGAGACGCGGCTCGTGGCCGAGCGCATCCTGCGGGCGCTGGACGCCCCGATTGCCCTGGGCGACCGGAGCACGAGCGTCGGTGCAAGCATCGGCATCGCCTATGGCGCCCGTCATGCCGGGCCACGTGTGGCGTCGAGCGACGATCCGGAAGGCCTCGACCCGGTAGACGCGCTGCTGCACGACGCGGACGTGGCGTTGTACCACGCCAAGACGCTGGGCAAAGGCCGCTACGCGACCTTCGACCCGGCGATGAACGACGCCGACACCCAGCGCCGCTCGATGCATCGCGAGCTGCGTCGCGCGCTCGGTCGCGAGGAGTTCACGTTGATGTATCAGCCCATCGTTTCGCTGGGCACGGGCAGCGTGTCGCGCTTCGAGGCCCTGGTGCGCTGGACGCACCCGCAGTTCGGGGCCATCTCACCGGCGACGTTCATCCCGCTCGCCGAGGAGTCAGGCCAGATCGTTCCGCTGGGCCGCTGGGTGCTCGCGGCCGCGTGCCAGCAGCTCAGCGAATGGCAGCGCACGCTGGGCGATGTGGACGGCGAACTGGTGAGCCTCTCGGTGAACGTGTCGGGCCGGCAGCTGCAGCATCCGGGGTTCGTGAAGGAGGTGGTGGCGATCGTCCGCGACACGCGTGTTGCGCCGGGTGCGCTCATCCTCGAACTCACCGAAAGCGCCGTCATTCACCAGCCCGACATCGCGCGTCGCCTCATGATCGAACTCAAGGCGCACGGCATTCGCTTCGCGCTGGACGATTTCGGGACCGGCTATTCGTCGTTGAGCTATCTGCAGCACTTCCCGATCGACGTGCTCAAGATCGACCGGTCGTTCATGAATGGCGTCACCCGCGAGGGGCCGCCGCAGACGCTGGTCCGCACGATCATTCAGCTGGCCAACGCCCTGGCGCTGCAGACGGTCGCCGAGGGCATCGAGACCGAGGAACAGCGGCGCGCCGTTCACCACATGGGCGCGGACTACGGGCAGGGGTATCACTTCGCGCGGCCGATGGCGCCGGAGGATGTGCCCGCCTATGTCGCTGAGTGTCGCTCCGGGACGGCCGGAGCGCAACAAGCGGGTCGCGTTCCGGTAGAGTGGCACTAGGTTGCGGGCATGCCCGCCACCTCCTCGAGCGACGAACGCTATCACGCCATCATCCGTCGCGATCGGCGACTCGACGGCACGTTCTGGTTTGGTGTCACGACCACGCACGTGTTCTGTCTGCCTTCGTGCGCATGCCGCACGCCTCTTCAGGAGCACGTCGAGTACTTCGCTGCGGCATCGGACGCGCTCCGCGCCGGCTTTCGGCCCTGCAAGCGCTGCAGGCCTTTGGGTGATCGCCAGGCCGTGGGACTCGCCGAGCAGCGACTGACGACGCCGCTCGGTGACATGGTGGCGATCGGCACAGGGGAAGGACTCACTCTCCTCGAGTTCGCCGACCGGCCCATGTTGCGCACGCAGCGCGAGCGCGTGCGAACACTGTTCGGCAGCGAGATCGTCGAGGGCGAGTTTCCGGCGCTCCCGGCGCTCGAGGCGGAACTGGCCGAGTACTTCAGCGGTCGCCGTCGGACGTTCGACGTTCCACTGCTTCCGCTCGGTACGCCGTTCCAGCGCAGTGTGTGGCAGGCGCTGCTCACTATCCCACCGGGGCGCACGACGAGCTACGAGGCGCTGGCCGCAGCCGTCGGCAAGCCTTCGGCGCCTCGCGCCGTGGGGCGCGCCAATGGGGACAACCGCATGGCGATCATCATTCCGTGTCACCGCGTCGTCGGAAGCGATGGCGCTCTGACGGGGTACGGCGGCGGGCTCTGGCGCAAGCAGGCTCTGCTCGAACTCGAAGGCGTCTCCCACCGATCCATCGCGAAGAGTACCTCTCACGGGGCTTGACTGATCCGAGGCGTGCGTCGCACACTCGATGCCGATGGTCACCGTTTGCGCCAGGCGGGCCTATTGGAGGAGAGAGACATGGAGTGGGGGGGGGGGGTACCTAGTAGAGGAAAGCGTGGGGATCCTCTGGGGATCCATTGCTACCCTTACGCGCTGCCACTCGCCCGTGAGAGTCGCCATCAGGCAGGTGTCGCCGGCGACGCTCGGCGCTGCGCGGCTCGTCGTCTTTGGATCCCGGACGTCCGAGGGAGCGAGTACAGAGCGCGATATCCGCCAGCTGCGGCGCGCCCACCCTCATGTAGGCATCATCGTGTGCGGGGAGAGGCGCGCAGGAACGCATCTGCGGCTGCAGCACCTGTTCATCGCCGGGGCGGACGACGTGTTCCTCACGGATCTGGCAGGAGCAATGGACGCGTTCGCAGCCGCAGTTCAGGTGAGGGTCGCCGCACCCGTGCCCGAGGTCGAAATCCGCGCCGTCCACGATTGTCTGGAAGCCAATCGCCTGCGACCCGTGGTGCTTGCGTGCCTCAGAAACGGGCATCGCGTTTGGAGGGTCGGCGATGTTGCCACTCGGTTTCGCTTCAATCGATCCCACTTGGCGAGGCTACTGAGGCAGGAGGGCCTGCCATCCATTGGCTGCCTGTTGCGGTTGGGGCGCCTGCTTCATGTCCGGGAGTTGACGACGAACAGCGGCGAAGGCGCGACCGCAGCCACAGAAGCTCTGGAGGGCTTGACCCCCACCGCCCTCCGCGCGCTGCGGATGCGACACCGCGTCCGCAATACCACGCGCGAATTCATGAGTGCGCTGGGGCTTGGCGACATCGACCTCTGAGGGGTCGCGCAACCGATCGTCACGCCGTGCGACGGAGCGACGTTGACTGGCCGGGAGCCTCGGGGCATAGTGGCTGTCAGTCCAAGGGTACGATGCGGCTGCCACTGGAGCAAACACTTAAACGATCCGGAACCAGGAGGCTCAGATGACCCAACGCCCCTTGCTTGCCTTGGCATGTGCAACCTGCCTCATCGGATTCGTCGAGCTTGCCCTGCCTCGCTCTGCCGCGGCCACATCCGTCGATAGTTGCTATTTCTGCATGCCTGGGATCATCGCGTGCGACGAGGAACAGATCAAGGCGGAGTGCACGGCGAGGGGCTGTCCGACTGGGCTCCCAGGCTGCTCTGGAGGTCCTACGCCGGGCTGCACCGACGGCGTCATGTACGGTTGCAACGAGTAGCCTGCGAGCTCTCGATCAGTGACAACGGCAATTGGTTCTCGCCTTGAGCGCATCGCCTTGGTGGTGCTTTGCGCCGCAGCGGTTACTGTCGCTGCGGCGCTTGCAAAACGGGAGTTCGGAGGCCAACGGTCACCGCCGGACGGGTCGATTCCTGAGGTGGTGCTGATGACGAACTGGGAACACCTGACGGCGGTCGGCCACACGGAGGGGCGTGCCGATGCGCGCGTTAAGGTGGTGGAGTTTGGCGATCTGGAGTGCCCATACTGCAAGCGATCGCGTGAAACGATGAAGGTGATTCTTGCACGGTACGGCGACCGTGTCTCACATACGTTCGTGCACTACCCTTTACCCTCACATCGCTTCGCCCGCCCCGCTGCCCGAGCTGCTGAATGCGCGGGTGCCCAGGATCGGTTCTCGGCTATGGTCGACGAGGTTTACCGGAAGCAGGACTCGCTGGGGCTCAAGTCATGGACGAGCTATGCAGCGGACGCCGGCGTGCTGGACACGGCCGAGTTCAAGCGTTGCATCCAGGGCATCGGAGATTCAGCTGCCGAACGAGGGCTGCGGGCCGGGCGCCCCCTTGGTGTCAGGGGGACACCAACGATTCTCGTGAATGGGCTCAGGTTCTACGGGGCGGTTCCTGAGCCGGCGCTCGTTCGAACGATCGACTCGCTCCTGGCGCGAAAGTGATCCGCGGAGAGAGCATCGTGAGCCGTCCAATCTCTCGTGTCGTTCGTCTGTTGGCTGTCTTCGCGATAGCATTGGCGCCACGCCGGGAGGACGCTCAGACGACGCTCGCGGCGGCATCATCGCGCCTGGACGCCGAGTTCGCGTCCATCTTGTCGGCGCGATCACTCGATGATGACCGATTGCTCCTTACAGATTGGCGTCTGCGAGCGGCGAGTCTCGTCGATTGGCGCACGCGACGGGTTGTCGACGTAGGCCGCCTGGGCGAGGGCCCCGGTGAGTTTGCCCAGCCAGGGTTCGTGGTGGGGCTCAAAGGTGATACATGCATCATCACCGACCTCCAGAATCGGAGATGGAGCGTGTTTGTGGCCGATCGCTTCCTTCGGAGCCTCACGGTCGCCGATCCCCGCGCGTTGACGCTCGGGCCCATGCTTTATGGCGGAGCGTCCCCGTCTCACCTCCTCGGTACGCGAGGTTTCATTTCGCGGCCGCGCCCACGCGGCATCGCCACCTCCTTCGGACACTTCCCCGAGTTCGCGGATTCGCAATTCGTACTGCGTGCGTCAATCACCACCCCAAGAGTGGACACCATTGCCCGCATCGCCGGGGGCTATCGGGGCCCACCGAACATGCTCGTGCGGCGGTCGGGTGGTCAGGAGATAACACACGTGCTGCGCGAAGCGCTGCCGACCTTCGAGCAAGCCGTCATGCTGCCAGACGGCTGGGTGGCCCTGGTGCGCCTCGCGCCGTTCCGGGTCGAATGGATCTCTGCGGACGGTAGGCGACTCCAGGGTCACAACCTACCGAGTGACGAGGTGGAACTCGACGCGGCAGAGAAGACGTTTGTCTTGCGGCGACTCGCCGCTGAGGGCTCGAAGCCGTTCGCGGCGAGCGACTACCCACACTGGCCGCGTGTTGCGCCGCCCTTCCTGGCCCGAGCAGTTCTGCCAATGCCCAGCGGACGAGTCGCCATTCGATTGACGCCGAGCGCGCGGCACCCCGAGGGTAGGTACTACATCGTGGACCGAGCTGCGGGCCTGGTGCAGACGATGATCGTTGGTTCCAACCAGCGAATCATCTCGTTTGGCCCGAGTACAGTGGTGGTAGTGACTCGGGATGAGGGTGGAGTTGAGCGCCTGAGCCGTCACCCGATGTGATGCCTGGGTAGAGTCGCACCACTCAATGCGGGCCGCGCCGCGCGCCCACGTGAGTTCACCGATGGAGGCAACATGATGCAAAGAACCGCGATACTGGGATTGGTTGTTACCGCAATGGGCAGCCATGCGCTCGCCGCGCCGCACCGTGTCAGAACGACGGAATCGTGTCCGCAGACGGTCACGGTAAGCTATTGCCCGCTGGACGTGGAGGGCGCGTGCGCGGCTTACGGATGCGCGACTGATCAGGCCAACTGCGCCGAGTTTGGCGGACAGCTCAGGCTCTATTGTGGGACGCCGATTGAGTGAGACCAGTGGCGAACGCGCTGGCTCGGACGGCCACGCAACTTCGCGGTTTCGGGTGCGGTCGCGCCATGGAGTGCAAGGAGGCGCCGTGAACGCAGCCGTAGCGAGCGTGGCCGTGTCCGTGGCGCTACTGCACGGCGCGATAGCTCCCGGGGAACTCGCAGCACAGCGAATGCCGGGCCGCCTCGTCGGTAAGGCGTCCGAGCGCTTTGTGGGCGTTGCCGCCATCCGGGAGATTTCGGCCACCAAGGCCATCGTGCTCGATACCGCAGACCAGCTGGTGATGCTGATTGACTTCGAGACCGGCAAGTCGGTGCCCATCGGGCGTACGGGGGACGGGCCCGGGGAGTATCGCCGCGCAATCGGCCTGTTTGCACTGGGCGGTGACACCACGATCGTGGACGATCAGCGTACCGGGCGTTGGATCGTTGTGGTTGGCGAGAGGATCACAGCGACGATCCAGGTCACTGGGCGCAAGTCAGTCCGCCTGTCTGGTGCGGACACGCTGGGCCATATCCTGGACGTGCTGCCGTACGCGTTTCGGCGAAGCACGGGCGTGCCATATGTTCCGAGTGTTGGCACGGCGGACTCGCTGTTGGTAATTAGACGCTACCTGGCATCCGGGTTTGGTACGCAGGGGCGGTCTCTTGGCCCGCGAGCGGATACCGTCGCCCGGCTTCGGGGGATCAGCGCGGTCCAGACCATCGTGTGGCGCGAACGCCCTCCGCCTGCCTCCCGTTGGCTACTCGAAAATCCATTGGTGGGCTCCGACGAAGTGGCGCTGCTCAAGGATGGCTGGATAGCGCTCCTTCGTCGTGAGCCATATCGCGTCGACTGGGTTGATCCGCGAGGCGTGCTGGAGGAGGGTACCGTGATCGAGAGCGAGTTTCCCAGGATTACAACGGAATGGAAGTCGGCGTTCACTCGGAGGCGCTGGCCGGCCGCGGAGCCTCCAATTGGCCCGCATGAGGTTCCGCCGTGGCCCGACCGACTGCCGCCCTTCGTCAACCAGGCGCTCGTGACTCTTGGTGAGGGAGTGATCGCTGTCAGGCGACTCACGCCACCGCCGTTTCTCGCTACGCGCTACGATGTGGTTAGCAGGGCGAGCGGGAAGATCGCAACTCTGGAACTTCCAGCGCGCGCCCGCATCGTTGGGGCTTCGCCGAGGTATCTCTACGTCGTAACGCAGGACGACGATGATGTGGAAGTCCTGAGTCGCTACCTCAGGAGCGAGGAAGGCAGGGCCGCACGCCGGTCTGACGAGCAACCAGTTTGCGTCGGGCCGATCTTGCTGGCTTACGCCCGGCCCCAGGGCGCTGGACTTCTCTGGCCCCCGCGGCTACTGCCCAGCTCCGATGCGGCTCGTGGCGGTCTCGAACGTTGGCGCGGTCCTCGCCCTGACAGACGGTGTCGGTCGCAGGCTCTCTCTTGCGCGGCCTGCGGGGCCACTAGCGCGGGAGACGCAGGCGCGCCACCGCGCCCCGTCCGTGACTTCGATTTTCGATGGTGACCGATCCCCCATGCCCCTCGGCGATCTGACGGCAGAGCACGAGCCCAATCCCGGAGCCCTCGGGCTTCGTCGTGAAAAACGGCACGAAGAGGTTCGACGTGCCACTGATTCCGTGTCCGTCGTCTTCGACCTGGATCTCAACCGAGCGATCGTCGATCCGCCAACCCACGCATACCCGGCCACCGTCCGGGCCTACGGCGTCGACCGCGTTGCGCACAAGATTGATCAGCGCTTGCTCGAGCTGATCGGGGTCGCCCACGATCTCGATCGCAGGGCCACCCTCCACGCCAACCGCGAGCCGCGATTCGAGGCCCGCCGCGCGGCGTACCATCGCGCCGAGATCGAAGCGACGCCGCACGGGCGAGGGCAGGCGCGCCAGCCGCGCATACGAGGACATGAACCGTGCCAGCGAATCGGCCCGGCCCTCGATGATGTCGAGTCCGCGGTGCAGATCCTCGCGCGCACCGGGAGCACCCGGCGCCTGATCGCTCATCGCGCGGAGGCTGCCGGCGATCGACTTGATGGGCGCCAGCGAGTTGTTGATCTCGTGACTCAGCACCCGCACCAGCCGTTGCCACGCGAGCAGCTCCTCCTCCCGGAGCGTTCGCGTGACGTCGGTGACCACGAGGAGCACGTGGGGCCGGCCCTCCTGCCGGAAGGTGGTGCGACGCACTTCCCATCGACCGGCGCGCTCGGGAAAGGCGTGGTCATACACGCGCGGCGAGTCCCCGCCGAGCAGTTCGGCCACACCTAACGACGACGCCGGACGGCCGGCGATGCGCTCGAAGCGCTGCGCCAGCAGGCGCTCACCGGCCCGGTTGGCGAGGCGCAGGGCCCCGGTGTCGTCGAACGCAAAGATGGCGACGTCGATCTCCGACATCACCGCGCGCAGGAGCGACGTGGCCTCGAGCGCGCCAAGTCGCTGCGAACGCAGGGTCTCGCCGAGCATGTTGATTTCGAGCAATGCGAGCCCGAGGGCGTCGTCCGAACGACTGAGTCGCGCGCGCAGCGAGAAGTCGCCTTCGCGCAGGGCCGCGAGCATGTTGGACAACGTCTGCAGCGGACGCACCACGCGTTCCCGCAGCGCGATCGCCCCGACGAGCCACGCCCCGGTCACCAACCCTCCAACGGTCCACACGGTCTTCGCCGAGTAGTCCCCGGCGACGAGCAGCAGGACGGTGACGATGGCCCCGGGGAGCCCGGACGCCAGCGCGAGCAGGAGTACCCGACGTTCGTGCGGCGGCGGCTCGCGGGGCGGGCGCGCGATCATGACGGGTCAGCCCGCGTCCGGGCCCACGATCCGGAAGTGCTCCAGCCTGCGGTAGAGCGCGCTGCGCGAGAGGCCGAGCGCCCGCGCCGCCCGCGACACGTTGCCTCCGTGCTTCGCGAGCGCCTTCCGGATGAGGATCCGCTCCACCTCCTCGAGCGGCAGGTCTTCGAGGCGCACGGACGCCGATGCCGCCGGTCGCAGCGCCAGGTCACCGGCGCCGATCAGCTCTCCGCGCGCGAGCAACACGGCGCGCTCGATCACATGCCCCAGCTCGCGCACATTGCCGGGCCAGGCGTGGTCGAGCAGCGCCTGCATCGCCGCGGGCTCGAATCCGCGCGCCGGCTTGCGGTACCGCTGCGCGTGCCGCTGGAGGTAACTGTGCGCGAGTGGGCCCACGTCCTCGCGTCGCTCCCGCAGGGCAGGGAGGTGCAGCTCGATCGTGTTGATCCGAAAGAGAAGGTCCTCGCGAAAGCGCCCCCCGGCCACTTCACTCGCAATGTCGACGTTCGTCGCCGAGAGGACGCGCACATCGGCCTGTCGCACCTTGGACGACCCGACGCGTTCGAACTCGCCGGTCTGCAGCACGCGCAACAGCTTGGCCTGCTGGCCCAACGACAGATTGCCGATCTCGTCGAGGAACAGGGTGCCCGCCTGCGCAATCTCGAATCGCCCGGGCCGGTCGGCACGCGCGTCGGTGAACGCGCCCTTCACGTGCCCGAACATCTCGCTCTCGAACACGCCCTCGGCGATCCCGCCGAGGTTCACCGCGACGAACGGCTTGCCCATGCGCGGCGACGCGCCGTGGAGCAGGTTCGCGACCAGTTCCTTGCCGGTGCCGTGCTCTCCGGTGATGAGCACGTTGGCGTCCGACGGGCCCACCTGCTCGATGAGCTGCAGCACCGGCCGCATCACCGGCGATCCGGCGATGAACGACGGCGTCGCCGGATGGCGCAACGACCGGTTCTCGCCCTCCAGCCGCTGGTTGTGGCGCAGCGCACGCCCGAGATCGACCGCCGAGCGCACGATCGAGAGCAGCCGCTCGTTGTCCCAGGGCTTCTCCACGTAGTCGCGCGCGCCGCGCCGCATGGCCTCCACGGCCGAGTCGATGCTCGCCCACGCCGTCATCACCACCACGGGCAAGGTGGCGTCGAGTGTCATCAACTGCTGCAGCAGGTCGAGCCCCTCGCGACCCGACGTCGTGTCCCGCGTGTAGTTGAGGTCGATGATCGCGCTGTCGTAGTCGCGCGCCGACACCATCGTGGCCACTTCGGCCGGCGTGTGCGCCGACTCCACCACGTGCCCCTCGCGCTTGAGGAGCAGGCGGAGCGCCTCGATGACGTCCGCCTGGTCGTCGGCGACGAGGAGGCGGGCCATCAGCCCGTCGGCGTGTCCTCGACGATCCACCCGTCGCGCACCGTGATGATCCGCGAGCCGAAGCGCGCGTTCTCCTCCGAGTGCGTGACCTGCACGATCGTCGTGCCCTGTCGATTGAGCTGCACGAACAGCTCCATGATCTCGCGCGCCTGCGACGAATGCAGGTTGCCGGTCGGCTCGTCAGCGAGGAGCAGGGCCGGCCTGGCGATCACCGCCCGCGCCACGCCAACGAGCTGCTGCTGCCCGCCGCTGAGCTGGCGCGGATACAGGTCCTTCTTTCCGACGATCGAGAAGCGGTCGAGCGCGTCCCCGACGATCGCGGCGCGCTCGTCGCGCGGCACGTCCCGATACGACAGTGGCACGTCGAGGTTCTCCGCGACGGTCAGGTCGTCGAGCAGGTGATACTGCTGGAAGACGAACCCGATGTAGCGCCGGTTGAGCGCCAGCCGATCCTTGTTGGACATCGCATGCACGGCGTGTCCGCGGAACCCGAGCTCACCGGTCCATTGCCCGTCGAACATCCCGAGGATGGCGAGCAGCGTGGACTTGCCCGCGCCCGACGGACCCATGATGGTGATGAACTCGCCCGGCTGGATGTCGAAACTGATCCGGCGCAGCACGTAGGCGCGACCGGCCGCAGTGTCGTAGAACTTCTCGAGACCGCGCAACGAGACCAGCGGGCCGACGACCGGCGGGTCTTCGACCGGGGTGGCTGGCTTGCTCGACTTGAAGAACGCCATGATCCTGGGTGCGAGACTCGGGGAGGGGTGCCCCGTGCGGCGCAGGCCTCGCGCCGAATGCCTGAACACTACTACGGCGAGCGGGAGTCCTGCATCTCGGATGTTCGCGGGGCTACTCCGCCCGCAAGGCGACGACGGGGTCCACCCGCGTTGCACGCCGCGCCGGGATCCATGACGCCAGCAGCGCCACAACGCCGAGCAGGGCCGCGATCGCGATGAACGTGAGGGGATCGCTCGCGGAGATGCCGTACAACGATCCGCGCAGCACCTGCGCCAGACCGATCGCTGCCGGTACACCGATCGCGAGGCCCAGACCCAGCAGGCGCGCACTGCCACCAAGCACGAGCCCGATGACGTCGCGCGGCAAGGCGCCGAGGGCCATGCGCACGCCGACCTCCTGCGTGCGCTGCGAGACGCCAAACGACACCACGCCATAGAGGCCCACGCTCGCGAGCAGGAGTGCGGCGATGCCAAAGAACGCGAACATCGCGCCGTAGACGCGCCCCTCGAACATGCGGTCGCGCACTGCGTCGGTCATCGACACGATGGAACTCGCGGGCAGGTCGGGATCGACGCCGGCGATGGCTTGCTTGAGCGCGCTGGCCACCGCATACGGATCCCCAGCCGTGCGCATGACCAGGTCGGCGCCGAAAAACCTCCCCTGGTCGAACGGGACGTACAGGTGCTCCTTGCGGAGCTGATCGGTCAGCCGTCGCACCACGACGTCGCCCACGACTCCCACCACGGTCACGGGCGTCGAGTCGGATCCGATCGTCATGACCTGGCCAACCGCGTCAGCCCCGGGCCACTCACGCTCAGCGAGCGCTTGAGAGACGATCACGACCTTCGCGCCTCCGAGCCGATCGGCGTCGGTGAAATCACGTCCGCGCAGCATCGCGATGCGCAGGGCGGAGAAGTAGCCGGGCGACACGGTGTTGTATTGCGCCACGGGCACGTCGGTCGGCTCGTAGGTACGACCGGCGATGCGATACGCGTCGCCCGAGCAGCAGTCGCTGATGGGGCGCCAGCCGACGAGGGCCGCCTCCTCCACGCCGGGGATTGCGCGAATCGCCGCCAGCAGCCGGGCCCGCGCGCTGCTGCGCAGCGAGTCGGTCGCGTACTTCGTGCCGGTGAGCGAGACCTCGCCGGTGAGCACGTGGTTAGGGTCGAGGCCCAGCGATGCCGTGCGTGAACGCAGGAAGCTCTGGACCATCAGCGCCGCACCCGCGAGCAGCACGAGTGACAGCGAGAGCTGTGCGACCACGAGCGTGGCGCGCAGGCGGCCCACGGTGCCGTGCGCGCTGCCGCCGCGGCCACCGGCTTCCTTGAGGGTCTGCGAGAGGTCCGGCGCCGAGAGCCTGAGGGCAGGCACGATGCCGAACGCGAGCCCCGATACCACGGTGACGGCCAGCGTGATGCCCATGACGGTGCGATCCACGTCGAAGCGCATCCAGAACGGCACGGTCGCCGGCATGCCCCACCGCACGAACACGTCCACGCCCCACGCGCCGAGCAGCGCGCCCAGCAGGCCGCCCACCAGCGCCAGAAGGAGGCTCTCGGTGAGCAGCTGCCTGACGAGTCGCCCACGCGTGGCGCCCATCGAGAGCCGCACCGCCAGCTCGCGCTGGCGACCGGAGCCACGGGCGAGCAGCAGGTTCGCCACGTTCGAGCAGGCAATCAGCAGGACGAACGCCACGGCGCCCACCATGGTCAGGAAGATCGCCCGCACTTCCGAGCGCACGTCTTCGCTCAGCTCGAACATCCAGCCGCCAAGGTTCCGGTTCGTGTCGGGGAACTTCGCGGCGAGGGCCGCCATCACCGTGGACAGCTTCGCATTGGCCTCCTCTTCGGACACGCCCGGCGCGAGCCGCGCGACCAACTGCAGGTTGCGCTGGTTGCGTTGAGCCATCGCCACCTCGGTCGGGTCGGTCGGCAGCCACAGATCCTCGGTCTCCGGATACCGGACGCCCGGGGCCATGATACCGATTACGGTATGCGGCAGGCCGTTCACGGTGATGGCACGGCCCACCACCGCCGAGTCGGCGCCGAACTTCCGCGTCCAGACGCCATGCCCGAGGATCACGACCGCAGCGTTGCGCTCTTCGTCCGGCCGAAAGAACCGCCCAACGGCCGGCTGCAGGCCAAGCATCGGAAACAGCGACGGCGACACGCGAGCGCCGCGGATGCGCTCGGGTTCGTCCATCCCGCCGACGTTCCACTCCCCCAGGCGATACGTGCCGACCTCACTCAGGACGCCGGACATGCCCGCCCCGACGTCCTGCACGTCGAGCCACGACCAGCTGGCGAAGTTCTCGCGGCGCTCGCCGAGTCTCCAGGTGTTGAGGTGCATGAGCCGGCCCGCATCGCGGTACGGCAGCGGGCGCAGCAGCAGCGCGTTGACGGGACTGTACACGAACACGTTGGCCGCGATGCCCAGCGCCATGCACAGGATCGCAATCGCCGTGAATCCCGGCGACTTGAGGAGCGACCGAAGCGCGAACTGGAGATCCTGTCTGATGGCGTCCATGGAAACTCCTCGCGGGCTGACCTTCGAGCGTCAGGTACCGGTGGCGCTGAACAGGAACGCAAGGACCGACACCGCGCCGAGGACGAGCGCGGTGAGCACGCCGCGCACGATGAATCCCCACGCAGGCGTTGCGTGCGTCGCGGCTCCGGATGCGCGCGTCATCGGTCGTCGGCGCGCGTTCATGCCGGCGCCCCGGCCATCTCGTCCACCACCCGACCGTCGAACAGGTGGATCGAGCGGTCCGCGTGACGCGCGTATCGCGGATCGTGCGTCACCATGCAGATCGTCGCGCCCCCGCGGTGCAGCTCGCGCAGCAGCTCCATCACCGCCTCGCCATTCGTGGAGTCGAGGTTGCCGGTCGGCTCGTCGGCGAGGAGAATGGCCGGGTCGCCGGCCACGGCGCGCGCCACGGCCACGCGCTGCTGCTGGCCGCCGGACAGCTGCGACGGGTAGTGCTTCATGCGGTGCGACATGCCGACGCGTTCCAGCGCTTCCTGCACGCGCTTCCGTCGCTCGTTGGTCGCCATCCCGCGGTAGGTGAGCGGCAGCTCCACGTTCTCGTAGACCGTGAGGTCGCCGATCAGGTTGAACGCCTGGAAGATGAAGCCGATCTGGCGGTTGCGGATCCGCGCGCGATCGGCGGCCGAGAGGTTCGAGACGTTCTCGCCGCTCAGGATGTACTGGCCGTCGGTCGGCGTGTCGAGCAGGCCAAGGATCGACAGCAGCGTGGTCTTGCCGCATCCCGAGGGTCCGGAGATCGCCACGTATTCGCCGGGACGGATCTCCATGTGGATCTCGGCGAGGGCGTGCGTCTCCACCTCGTCCGTGTAGAAGATCTTCTTGATGCCGTCCATGCGGATGAGCGCGTCGGCCGAGGGCGAGGAGCTGGTCATGTTCGGGAGGGTTTGTCGGACGGAAAGGACCAACGGGACGATGCCTAACGCTGAATGCGGACCTTCTGGACGTTGTCGAACCGGGACATGTCGGACACGATCACGCTGTCGCCCGGCTGGAGTCCCTGCTGCACCTCGATCGTGCTCACCGACGCGACACCGAGCTTCACGCTGATGCGTTCGGCCGTCCTGCCGTCGGCGCTGACCTTGAACAGGCCGACCGTGCTTTCCGGTTGCCCATAGGCCGGTCGCGCCACGTACATCACGTTGTCCAGCCGTTCGAGTTCGATCTGGCCATCCACCGAGAGGTCGGCCCGCGCCCCGCGCGGCAGCTCGCCTTCGAGCGAGATCTCGACGGTCACCGTGCCGTTCTGCGAGATCGGGTCGATGCGCATCACCCGACCGTCGATCAGCCCGTTCCGCGTGTCGATCGACGCCTTCTGCCCGAGCGCGACGTCCTTCACCTGCGTCTCGGGGACGCGCAGTACCGCCTTGAGCTTGCCGGGCTGCGCCACGCGCGCCAGCTCCTGGCCGGGGTTCACCCACTGACCCAGCTCCCAGTTGAGCGACTGCAGCACGCCGTCTTCGCCCGCGAGCACCTTCATCGAGTTCACGCGCTCCTGCTGGAACTGCGAGATCGCACGCATCCGTGCCAGGTTCGCCTCGGCCTTCTCGATCTGCTCGGCGATCGCGTTCGTGATCACCGCCAGCCGCTTGCGCTCGAGCGTGAGGCGCGTATCCAGCTCCGCGGCAGACTCGCGGGCGCGCTGGACTTCGTTCTTCGACGAGAGGCCCTTCTGGTCGAGCCCTTCGAACACCGCGGCCTCGCGCAAGGCGATGCCACGCTGTGACACCAGCTGTGCCACCTGCGATTCCTGAGCGAGCCGATTGCTCTCGAGCGACGTCTTGAGCGTCACGAGATCCTGCTCGGCCTGCGTGACGTTGCGCTGCGCGTTGAGCGCTTCGAGCTGCACTTCCGGGTTGCTCAGTTCGAGAATGACCGTTGCGCGCGTCACCGGCGAGCCCGGACGCAGCGGCCGCGCCTCCACACGTCCGGCCGTGACGGCGGCGACGTAGCGCATCTGTTCGGGGACGAGCGTGCCCGGGGCGCGCACACTTCGAGTGAACGGTCCGCGAACCACCGAGTCGATCCACAGCTCGGCGCGCGGAACCCCCTGAGGTCGCGCTTCGAGGTTGCTCAGCGCCACCGTGGCCACGACGATCCCCACCACGCCGGCGGCGATCAGGATGTTGCGCTTCGTCTTCTTTGGCGGCTCGCGCTTGATGTCCACGAGAGATCGGGGCTCGTCGTTATCAGGGTTGGACAGCGAGAATGTCCGACTCGCTTGACACGTCGCAAAGAAAGAAGCGTGCCTTGCCCCCCGCACCACGCAAACGATTGCGGGGCAGCAGGTTGTGAGATCGGCGCAGTGCCCGCGTCGTGTTCGAAGGTGGGAACGAGTGTCCGGAAACGAACAGCGCGGCCCCGTCGAGAGCCGCGCCTGGGTTTCGGGATTGTCTACGCTCAGCGAAGCGTCGCGGTGTCAACCGGAGGCTCGACCGCCGCGATCAACCGGCGCACGCCGACCCAGTTCCGCCGGAACCAGGTGTTCGGCTGGTCGATCGAGGCCTCGACGACCTTTCTTCTGGACGTACTGGCGTGGACGAATCGGCCGCCACCGACGTACACCCCGATGTGCGAGACGCGGCTCCCCCGACCGAAGGTCAGCAAGTCGCCGGGCTTGAGCACTGCGGGATCCCGCTCGACCATGATCCCCTGCGTGGCCTGTTCGTTCGCTGTGCGCGGCAGGTCGATCCGGAGCACCGACATCACGAAGCGCACCAGGCCGCTGCAGTCGAACGCCTGGCCGGGTTTTTCGGCGCCGAGGATGTAGCGCGTCCCGATCTGCGATCGGGCCATGGAGATCAGCGCCTCGTGCTGCTGGGAGGCGGTCCTCGTCGGCACCGCCGCAAAGGCCCCCTGCGCGGTGACCGAGTCGTACCGGGGGACGGCCCCGGCAACGAGCCGGAGCGACAGCGAGTCCTTGAGGCGCTGGGCGGACTCGGAGAGGGCCTCGAACGGCTTCTTGTGGGTCGCCCGGCGCGTGCGTTGAGCCTCGGCCGGCGTCGCAATGGCGCAGGCGAGGAGGATCAACGTGGTGGTACGTCGGGCGAACGAGGCGGTCATCCTTTCGGGTACAGGGCGGACTCGAGTGGTCAACCTAGCGTCGGTTGCCCGGGAGGGGAGTACACCCAGATCACAGCCGCAGGCTTTGCGCTGTCCGTCCGGTCAGGTGATTCCCCGTCGCGGCTGGCCTCTGTGTCTGCTGCTCGACCGAGTTCATTCACGTCAGCCAGGTCGGTCGGGGCGCGCCCCGACGTCGTGTGCGGCGCCGTCAGGTGGGATCTCTGAGGGTCTCTGGACCACGATAGGCGCATCCCGTGGTGCAGGTTTCGCGCACCTCCACCTCGGCAAGCGCCGGTAGCGCACCGGCGAGGCGCTCCCAGATCCAGAGGGAGATGACCTCGCTCGTTGGATTCCTGAGTCCGGGGATATCGTTCAGGTAGCGATGGTCGAGCGCATCGATCACTGGTGCGCAGACGGCCTTGAGGTCAGCGAAGTCCATTACCCAGCCCGAGGCGTCGCCAACGTCGCCCTCGACCGTCACGCGCACGTGGAAGGAGTGGCCGTGCAGCCTGGCACACTTATGGTCAGCCGGGACGTTGGGGAGCCGGTGGGCGGCTTCGAAGGTGAAGTCCTTGAACAGTCGCACGTCGGGTTGGCTCGCGTGGTGTCGTCAGGGTGGTGGTTGGCCCTGTTGGCCAGAGTCAGAATCTGCCGGAGGGAGAAGGTTGAAACAAAGTGGGCGGTTTGCCGGATCGACCGGTGGTGATGGCTGGCGTTGGGCGCGAGGAGACGGGCGGGCAGGGCTGGCCGACCCGCCCGGGCCGTGGCCGGAACTCACGGGCGGGTCAAGCTGGTCGGCTCTGTTCGCGTGGCCCACAGCGGAGGCGGAACAGCTACGAATGGTGATGAGCGTACCTCACGTGCTGACGGAGCTGCCGTGTGATGCTGCCACCTTGAAGCCGGCGGCAGTTCAGGCCCAGGGCCCGCTTGGACTGCGCGCGGTCAGGTCAGCCGAATGCGTTGGACTTGCTCTGAATTTCGGGGCAGCCTCGCGCCGGAAGGGATTGGCCGAACGGCCCCTGGACGACGAGGTGCGCGCTGGGCGCTCTCTTCGAGACCCGCGTGGTCGACGCCGCCGGCGTCTCGTTGCCATCCGCGCCGAGGTTTCCAGCGTTCTGCTCCGCGTTCTTCTCATCACGTTGGTCGCAGCACCGGTCCAGGCGCAGTCCACACGATCACCATCAGGCGCTTTCGTGCCCTTTGTGGGTGCAGGGCGTTTTCCGCGACCACGTGACGTTGAGTCCGGGGCGACAAATGCCGGGCAGCTGCTGCTTGGCGCTGCCCTGGAACTCTCGTCTTCGCGAGGCACCGCGCTCCTTTCAATTGCACGCGGCGTGCAGCCGTTTGCGTGCGCTGGCGGTTGCGCGCCCGACGGCTTTTCGGCGGAGGCGGCAGTACTCGCCCACATCGTGCGAGCATACCATGCACGCGCCGCGCTGTCTGTTGGAGCGGTGGCTGGCTACAACTCGTTCGACGGGCGCCGCGGCACGTTTGGCCTGGCGGCGAGTGCGGGTGCCGTTCGCGGATTCGGGCCTCGGTTTCTCCTTCGGTATGATGTACTCAGCGGTGGCGGAGGCGCGCCGAGTCTCGCTGGCTGGTTCGGCCTTCGGTTGGGCAGCTGACGGAGGTCTCGCGCGTGCATACGCCAGGCAAAGCGACCTCGATGTCTGGCCCGGGTTGCTCCCCCTACCTCCGCTCATCCCTCAACGCCCGCACCGGATCCATCCCCGCCGCTTGCCGCGCGGACAGACAGCACGCCACCAGCGCCATCGCGAGCAGCACCAGCGGCGCCGGCAGGAACGTGACGGGGTCGGTGGCACCAACGCCCACCAGATACCGCGCCATGCTCCGGGTAAGCGCCACAGAGGCGCCGAGTCCCAACGCGATGCCGACCCCTGCCACGACCAGGTCGTGGCCCGGTATCAACCGGCGGATCTCCCCGGCATGGACGCCGAGTGCGACACGGACACCGATTTCACGCGTGCGCTGGCGGGCAGGCCAGGCAATCACGCCGTAGAGACCGAGCGCCGCGAGCGCCTGCACCAAGCCCGCGAAGGTGGTCGTGAGCGTCAGGAGGAACCGCGTCTGAGACATCGCCTCGGTGACCCAGGATTGGAGCGTGTTCGGGTCGGCCACCGGGACGTCCTTGTCCAGCGCCCAAACTGCTGCCGATCCCCAGCGCAAGCGTGAGCAGTGACACCCGTGAACCGCGGACTCCTGGAGAAGGAGCGGACCGCGTACTTCACGTCCGCGGGCACGTCGCGAATCATGTGACGAGCAGCGCCGCGCGTGCGGCGCCGCTCCAGTCGAGCATCGTGCGACGGCTCCCACCCTGTCGGCCACGTCGCTGGTGCATCGTCCTGCCTCCTCGCAAGGGAACCCGCGAGATCGACGACTTCACGACCCTCCAACGACCGCGCTCAGGGAGCCGAGCAGCGCATCCAACTGCGCAAACGTCTCGACCGTCACCTCCGCGGCCCCGCTGCCGGCAGCGTCGAGCGCTTCCTTCGAGGCATGCAGCTCGTGCATGACGAGCAGCGTCCTGCCGCCCTGTTCCTCGAACGTCACCGTGGTGACCGGCCCGCCCTCACCGCCTTCCTCATTGGTCCACACGAGGCGCGCGTGCGGTATCACTTCGAGGTACGTGCCGAAGAACGCCATTCCGTCGGGTGCGAACTCGAGGCGATACGTGCCCCCCACCCGCACATCCAGCGTGCAGGAACGGAGGGACATGCCCATCGACTTCGGCGCCCACCACTGTTTGAACAGCTCCGCCCTGGTCCACGCTTCGTACACGATGCGCGCCGGGGCGTTGAAGGTTCGTGTTACGACCAGCTCACGCTCGGAGGTCCGCTCCACCGTGGTGGGGTTCCTCGTGGGTGCGGGCTCATGCCCTGTTTCTGCGTCCATGGGTCTTCTCCTGTCGTTGCAGTTGCTCGATGACCTGGTCCAACTCGTCGAAGCGGGCGTCCCAGAGCCGACGGTACCCCTCGATCCATGCCGCCGCTTCCTGCAGGCGGCGCGGGCCGAGCGAGCAGGTCCGCACGCGCCCGACCTTTTCCGTCCTGACCAGCCCGGCGTGCTCCAGGATGCCAACGTGCTTCTTCATGCCCGTGAGGGTCATGTGGAACGTCCGGGCAAGCTCCGTGATCGATGCGTCGGCGCGTCCGAGTTGCTCGAGCACGCCGCGGCGGGTGGCGTCCGAGAGCGCGGCGAACGAAGCGTCGAGGTGCGGCGAAAGCTGAACCATATGGTTCAGTATTTTACCGCCCCTGTTGACGGGATGCAAGGGCGGGTTCAGGTCGGGTAGTCGCTCAACTGGACTCCGGCTTCGACAAGCCCCTGCGAACGATCAGGGCCGTCGGTGTCGGCGAACGCGTCGCTCAGCACGTTCGAGAACGTTCATGGCGGGAGCGATGCTCGTGACGCGAAGCGGGACGCACACGGCCGCTGGACTCAACACGCCGAACCGTTCACGGCCGTCGAGGTGGGTGACGCGCCCGCCCGGACGCCACGTGAACCGCCAGGTGTTCGAATCGCGCCGTCGGGCTAGCGAATGCCGAGCAGCTTGTGGGTTTGCAGGCTGAGTCGCCACCGCGGGTGTGCGAGGCAATACGCCAGCGCAGCGCGGGTGTTGGCGGCGACGTCGGGGCCGTCCATGGGTTGCAGCGAAAAATGGCGAAAATCCAGCCGCTCGAATCGTTCCGGCGCTGCGTCCGCCTGAGGGAACACGAGCTTGAGTTCGTGGCCACGTGTGAGACTCAACGGGGCTGCCGCCTTGGGGCTCACGCAGATCCAGTCGATGCCATCAGGTGCCGGCAGCGTGCCGTTGGTCTCGATGGCGACCTCGAAGCCGGCCGCGTGCAGCGCGTCCACGGCGGCACGATCGAGTTGGAGCAGCGGCTCGCCACCGGTGCACACCACGTAGGGCCGCCCGCCCGATGCCTGCGGCCAGCACGCCCTGACGGCGTCGGCGAGTGCGGAGGCAGAATCGAATCGTCCACCATCCGGGCCGACGCCGACGAAGTCGGTGTCGCAGAAGGAACAGACGGCGCTTGCGCGATCCTTCTCTCGGCCGCTCCAAAGGTTGCACCCACTGAACCGGCAGAACACGGCCGGCCGCCCGGCATGCACGCCCTCGCCCTGCAGCGTGAAGAACACTTCCTTCACCGTGTACATAGCGGCCTCACGGGCTGTACCGGGTAGGATCGGCCACGCCGGCCTCGGCAAATCCGCGACGGCGCAACTGGCAGGCGTCGCAATGGCCGCAGGCCGCACCGTCGGGGGCGGGGTCGTAGCAGCTCGTCGTCGACGCGTAGTCCACGCCTAACGACGTGCCAAGGGCGATGATGCGCGCCTTGGTGAGCTCGATGAGCGGCGCGCGGATCCTCACCGGGCGCGTGCCCTCGACGCCGGCCCGCGTCGCCAGGTTCGCCATGGTCTCGAACGCCGCCACGTACGCCGGGCGACAGTCGGGATACCCGCTGTAGTCCAGCGCATTCACGCCGATCCAGATCTCGCCGGCGTCGAGGACTTCCGCCCACGCAAGCGCAAACGACAGGAAGATCGTATTGCGCGCAGGGACGTAGGTGATCGGAATGCCCGCCGAGGGGTCGTCCAGGGGTCGGTCCTTCGGCACGTCGACGGCGGTGGTGAGCGCCGAGCCCCCGAAACGCCGCAGGTCGATGTCGATGACCGCGTGATCGGCCACTCCCCCTGCGCGCGCGATCCGCCGCGCGGCCTCGATCTCGCCCTCGTGCCGCTGGCCGTACCGGAACGTAAGGGCAAACACGCGGCGACCCTCGTGCTGGGCGAGGGCGAGCAAGGTGGTGGAGTCGAGGCCACCGCTCAGCAGCAGGACGGCTGAGGGGGCAAGGGCAGGACCTTCGGGGGACACCGGCCGTGCGGTTGGGGGGATTGTCGAGGCAAAGGTAATCAGCAATCCTCATGGGGCGTCGCGACCCTCGCTGTTGTTTACCGCCGTTGAGGCCCTGCCCACCGCCCGATGCTGCCCTTCCGCTGCTTCGCCGTCGCACTGCTGCTCGCGACCACCGCCTGCACCAGATCGACGCGCACCGCGGAAGCGCCCGCGCCAACACCGGCCCCGATCAGCGACGGTCGAGGCGTCATCGCCGCGATGCACGCGCGCTATGCCGGGAAGTTCTTCACGACGCTCAGCTTCTCCCAGAACACGACGAACATCTCCCAGTCGGGGCGCGAGATCAAAGGCGTCTGGAACGAGTACCTCGCCGTGCCCGGACGCCTGCGCATCGACTACCTGCCGCTCACCTCGCGAAGCGGCGTGCTGTACGCGGGCGGACGGATCCACGCGTTCACCGACAACAAGCCGCAGGCGCCGCAGCGCGGCTGGAATCCGCTCGCCGTTCTCATCGCCGATGTGTACGGCCAGGCGGTGGACACGACCGTTCTGCAGCTCGATTCGCTGGGCTTCGATCTGGCCATGATGCACTCGTCCACCTGGCAGGGGCGCCCGGTGATGGTGGTGGGCGCGCGGCCCGGCGACACCACGACGTCACAGTTCTGGATCGATCGCGATTCGCTGCTCGTGCGTCGAGTGATCCAGCGCGATGCCCGTGGCGCCCGACCGGTGGTAAGCGACATCCGGTTCTATCGCTATCAGGACGTGGGTGGGTACCCCGTCGCGTTCGATGTGCACTTCTACCGCGACGGGCGGCTGTACTTCAAGGAGGAGTACTTCAACGTGCAGGTGAACGTCCTCCTGCCGCCCGAGATCTTCGATCCGACCAAGTGGGGGTCGAGCCAGATCCGGCGAAGCCCGAGGTAACGTCGCGCGGCGCGTTCGCGCGCTGCGCTGCCGCGGTCGCGCATCGGGACGCCGGCTTGAGCCGCAACGCAGCCGCGGTCACCCGCTGGCGTGCTGGATCCTCCTTCGCTTCGCTTCCGCGGCCGCCCATAGGGGCGCTGTCACGGTCCCCCATTGGGGCTCTCGATCCTCCGCGGCTACGCTGTCACGGTCGCCGATGGGGGCGCTCGATCCTGCGCTGCTCGCCGCCACGTTCGTCCATGGGGGCGCTCGATCTTCGGCTGCGCCGCCGGTCGCCCATCGTGGCGCCGGGTCCTCGGCGCGCTTCGGGCGCCGTAGCATCAGCTGCGGCCCAGTCCCCCGACGAGTTCGCGCAACTGGACGCTGCCCTGGAGCAGCTGGGTCGAGGCGGAGCTCATCTGCTCGCACGCGGCGCTCTGTTCCTGCGTCGACGCGCTGACCTGCTGCGCGGCGGCGGCATAGCTCTCGGCGGTACGGGCGACCGATTCCACACTCCGGGCGGCGCTGGCCACAAACTGTGCATTGCCGCGAGCCTTGTCCGCGGCGGCCCCGGCGGCTGCTCGCGTGCGCGTCGCGGCGAGCGTGATCGTGTTGAGCGCCGAGTCGAGCTCGCGGGAAACGCCCTCGATCTCCGACACCTGTTGCACGCCGAGCTCCATGGCGCGCGTGGTCGATGCCACGCGGTTGGTCACCAATCGGGTCAGTTGCGTCACGTCATCGGCCGCGACCTGCGCCTGCTCGGCGAGCTTGCGCACTTCGTCAGCGACGACGCCGAACCCACGCCCCGCCGCGCCCGCGCGGGCCGCCTCGATGGCCGCGTTGAGCGCCAGGAGGTCGGTCTGCTCGGCGATCCGACCGACCGACGCCACGAGCCGGTTGATGTGGTCCGCGGTGCCCTGCAGCGCCTGCACCTCGCCCGCCGCTTCACCCACGGTGCTGCGCACCATCACGAGGATGCCGAGCGAGCGCTCGATCTCGGCGCGTTTGGCGCGGGCCGAATGTTCGATCTCGCCGGCGAGTCCGCCCACTTCATCCGTGCCGCGCAGCACTTCCACGGCATTGTCCTGGATGGCGCGCAACGCTTCGTCGACGGCGCGCAGTTGTCGCACCTGGCTGTCGGCGCTCGACGAGATGTCACTCATCGACGCGGCCATCTGGCTCGCGGACGCGGAGATCTGCTCGGACACGTTGGCGAGTTCGCGGGCCGAGCCCGAGACGTCGTCGGCGGTCATGGATGTCACGTTCACCACGCGGGCCAGGGACGACGCGGCGCCGTTGAGCGCGTCGGCCAGACCGCGAAACTCGAGCGGCAGGTCGTCGTGCGACTGCGGGGCGAAGTCCCCGCTGCTCAACGCGCGCGCCTGCGACGCCAGACGCCGCATCGGTCGCGTCACCCAGCTCACCGTCGTGAACACGACCACGAGTCCCAGCACGGATGCCACGCCCATGATCACGAGCACCCACAGCGTCCGCTGGTCGGCCTGTCGGCGCAGCGAGCGCGACGCCGACTCCACGCTGGTGGTCTTGAGCGCATCGAGCGACTGCACATCGCGCGTCAGCTCCTCGATGCCACGTCGGGCGAGCGCGGCCTCGCGCATGGCCTCCGCCGGACGCTCGAGGTCGGCCAGTCGATGTGCGCGCGCATACCGCACCTCGACGGTCGACAGTTGCTGGTCGATCGCGGCGATCAGCGCGGCCTCATCGCGTGATGTGGCGAGCTGCAGCGCCATGCTGCGTTGCGCGCGGTGCGCGGCGGCTCCGGATCGACGGAACGCCGTCAGGTCCGCCGTGTCGCGGGAGACGAGGTAGCGATCGGCGGCCGCCAGCTCCTGCGTGACCGACGCGGACAATCGCGAGGAGAGCTGCGCGTCCGCCTGCACGGACGCGAGCGTCTCGCCGATCACGTCGGACATGCGTCCCACGGCGGCGCGCGCGGCCAGTCCGGCGAGCACGAAGAGGAGGGTCAGCAGCCCGAAGCCGGCAAAGAGCCGTTGCCGAAGGCTCCCGAGCCTGACGAGTGCGGCCGCGGATTCAGCTGCCACGCGCCGAGCCCTCCACGTGGAAGCCGCCGTTCCGGATCCGCGTGATCACGAAGCTCTTGCCGACCACGTCGCCGGACGGCGTGAACTGGATCGATCCGGTCACGCCCTGGTACGGCGCACCCGAGAGCGAGTTGGCCAGCCAGTCGCGCACGGCCTGACGCGAGGCGCCGGCCTCTTCGATCGCACGGGCCAGCAGTCGCGTGGCGTCGTAGGCCAGAGCGGCGTTCTGGTCGGGATCGACGCCGAACCGCTGGCGGAAGGCCTGCGCGAAGCGTCGCACCTCTTCCCGTGGGTCTCCGACCGCGAACGGCGTGGCCACGAGCACACCCTCGGCGAGGCTGCCTGACGAGACCACGCCGCTCCATCCGTCGCCGCCCATGAACGACGCCGCAAGGCCCTGTCGCCTGGCCTCGCGCAACACCGCGATGCCTGACGCGGCGGTTCCGGCGACGAAGACCACGTCGGGCCGCATGCGGCGAAGCCATGCGATCGTCGGCTCGAGGTCAGAAGTCGAGTCCGAAGCGATCGGGTCGCTCGCCACCACTTCACCGGCGAAGTGCCGGGCGAAGGCATCGGAGAGCCCGCGTCCGTAGGAGTTGTTTTCGTACAGCACCGCCGCGCGTTGCAGGCCTGCGCGTCGTGCGTGCGCGGCGATGTCGCGGCCGTTCATGGAGTCGGACGAGATGACGCGAAACACCCACGGCGAGATGCCTGACAGCGAGGGGCTCGTGGCCGTGCTGGAAATCGCGGGCAGTCCCTGATCGTAGACCGACGCGGCAGCCACCATGGTACCGGACTCGAGATGCCCGATCACTCCGACGATGGACGGGTCGGCCAGGAACCGGGACGCGACGCGCACCGCGCGCGATCCATCGCTGCTGTCCTCTTCGGCGATCACGCTCAGCTGGCGCCCGCGGACGCCGCCCTGCGCATTGATCTCCTCGGTGGCGAGGTCGATGCCACGCTTGCCCATCACGCCGTACGATTCCCGCCAGTTCCCGGCGGCGCCGATGTGGATCGTCGAGTCCCCGCGGTCGCAGGCGCAGACGCACGCAAGCGCCGCCACGACCAGGCGTCGCGCGGCCATCGGGAATGGTGAATGGGTCACGATGTACAGACGTCGGCGGCGAACGCCGCGCAACGTGTGAGCCGGCTCACGTTCCCGCGGCGAAACACTCGAACGTCGCGGCCGTAACGACGGCCCGCGCCCGCGGCTGCGCGCTACGACGGCGGGAGGCGGGGACCGATACGGTCCCGATCGATCCGTCGCGCTGGATCAACCTCCCAGCGATCGAGATTCGCCCACCACGCGTGGGCGGGCATCGCCGCCGTACGGAACCGCGCGCGGATTCCCAGCACTGTCTTTGCCTCGTAGATCCAGATGGCCGGCGCGTCTTCGGCGAGAATCTGCCCGGCTCGTATGAACAGCGCGTGGGCCGCGGTCGGGTCGAACGTGGCGACCGCCGAATCGATGGTCGCGTCGAAGAGTGGGTTGGAGTAGCCCCCGTAGTTGCTGCCTGCCTTTCGCTGCTCCGTCTTCCAGAACTGGCGCACGGAGTTGGGATTCGGATCGCCGTTGAACCCGAGCAGCGTGACGTCGAAGCGGCCGGCCTCGGCGGCGGTCCCTTGCACGCTGGGCTCGACGAGATCCGGCTTCATTCGAACCCCGACCGCCTTGAACAGGGGCTCCATGACCTCGAGCGACCGGCGACGACCGCGGCTCGATGCCGGCGCCGTGATCGTGAACTCGAGGGCGCGCGTGCCCTGCTGACGAATGCCGTCCCCGTCGGTGTCCCGCCAGCCGAGGGTATCGAGCAGCGCCGACGCGTGCGCCGAATCGAACGGCAGCAGCCTGGCGTCGTTGAGCCCGATCCGCGACACCCACGGACTGCCCATCGCCGCGCCGAGTGAATCGAGCACGCTTGCCACGAGCTGTCGGCGATCGATCGCCATCGAGAGGGCCCGCCGGAGGTCGCGATTGCCAAACAGGGGATGCGGCCGTGCGGGCGATCGTGGATCATGAAGGTTGAAGACCGCCATCGTGTACGCCAACGATGGTTTGCTGACGAGGTGCACCGCGGTGTCACCGGCGAGCGAGGCGATCGCGGCGTCGTTGAGCACTTCGACCATATCGGCTTCGCCGGCCGCGAGCATTGCGGCCTGCGCCGTGGGGTCGGTGACGACGAGCCACGCTACGCGATCGAGCCCGGGGCGCCCCATCCAGTGCGCCGTGTCGGCGATGACCTCCACGCGCTGTCCGGGGAGCCAGCGACCAAAGCGGAACTTCCCGCTCCCGATCGGTGCCCTGGCCGCCGGCGCGGCCGCGAGCGAGTCCGGCAGGATGTTGGCGTACACGTGCGCCGGAATCGGAATGAGATTCGTGACCAGGTCGTAGAACTGGGTCGGAGACCGATGGGCGAACCACGCGACGAAGGTGAGCGAGTCGGGAGTCGAGACCGAGTCGACGCCGACGAGCGCGGGAACGGCGTCGGCGGCGATCGCCGGCGCGCGGTAGATGGCGAGGGTACTGCGCACGTCGGCCGCGCGCACGGGCTGGCCGTCGTGCCAGCGGGCCCGCGGGTCGATGTGGAACGCGATCGAGAGTGAGTCCGTCGACCAGGTCCAGCGTTCGGCGATACCCGGCGCGTACCCGGAGTCGCCGATCAGGGTGATCGTGTCACCGGTGCGCGCGATGGGCAGGTAGAGGGCGTCGATCACCTGCTTGCCCACGGAGTTGTGGACCAGCGGCGGAAGCACCGCTTCGGGATCGCTGCCGGTCGCGATGAGGAGCGTGCCGCCCGAGGCGCCTGCGGTGGTCGCGGTCTCGCTGCACGCCAGCAGGACACTGGCGGCGAGCGCGGTGGCGCACGATGTGGAGGCTCGCATGCGGGCTGCCTAACGTTGAGGGGTCGGTTCCTGCTGGCTGAGACAGTGCAGCGTGCCGAGGCCCCAGACAAGGTCCACGGCATGGATCCCCACGACCTCGCGATCGGGAAAGCACGCGGCGAGGGTGTTCAGCGCCACTCGGTCGTTTGGGTCGTTGAACGTCGGGACGAGCACCACCCGATTGCCGATGTAGAAGTTCGCGTACGAAGCGGGCAGGCGCTGCCCGTCCATCATCACCGCGCGTGGGTACGGGATGGTGACGACGTTGAGCCGTCCGCCTCCGAACGCCTGCAGTCGGTGGAGGTTGTCCACCGAACGTCGATGATTCTCGTCATCGGGGTCGGCCTCCATGGCGAGCACGACCGTATCTTCGGCGACAAACCGGGCAATGTCGTCGACGTGGCCGTGGGTGTCATCGCCCACGCAGCCTTCACCGAGCCAGATGGTCTCGCGCACGCCGAGGTAGTCGCGAAAGATGCGCTCGTAGTCGTGGCGCCCGAGTCCCGGGTTGCGCTCCTGGATCGGGGACAGCAGGCACTCCTCCGTGGTGAGGAAGAGGCCGGCGCCGTTGGTGTCGATGGCCCCGCCTTCCAGCACCACACGCGTGGTGCCGTCGGGTCGCATGGGCTCGATGCGGTCGTGCCCGGTGATCGTGGACGCCGCGGGGCCCAGCTCGGCGTCGAGGGCGTAGTTGTCGTACTTCGCCCACGCGTTGAAACGCCAGTTGGCGAGCACCACACGACCCGCCGAGTCGTGGACCATGGTGGGCAGCGAGTCCCGCAGCCAGCCGCGATCATAGGGTACGAGGTGCAGGCGATAGCCGTTCGGGTCGACGTGGTGCGCATCGAGTCGGGCGCGGGCGTCGTCACGCACGGCCGCGTCGTGGCAGAGGATCTCCACGCGTTCGGAGGTGTGCAGCGCCCGCACGATCTCGGCGTACACCCACGGGATGGGGGCGAACTTGCCGGGCCAGTCGGGCTCATGATGGGGCCACGCGAGCCACGTCGCCGCGTGCGGCGCCCACTCGGCAGGCATCCGGTAGTTGGTCACGTCAGCCAAGGAACCGTGAGGAGAGTCCACCGTACGCGTCGATGCGACGGTCGCGGAGGAACGGCCAGTTGCGACGCGTGTCCTCGATGCGCGCGGTATCGCACGTCGCGACGAGCACCGTCGGTTCCGTCCCCGCCTCGGCCAGGATGCGGCCGAACGGGTCGTAGATCGTGGAGTTGCCGAAGAACTCGAGGCCGTCGCTGCCGGCCGCGGTCTCGAAGCCCACGCGATTCGGCGACGCCACGAAGACGCCGTTGGCAATCGCATGCGCACGCTGGATCGTGCGCCACGCCGTCACCTGCGCCTCGCCGAACTCCGCCTTCTCCCGCGGATGCCACCCGATGGCGGTGGGATAGAACAGGATGTCGGCGCCAAGGAGCGACGTGAGTCGGGCGCCCTCCGGGTACCATTGGTCCCAGCAGATGAGGACGCCGATGTTGGCGTACTGCGTGCGCCACACCCGAAAGCCGTCCGCTTCCTTGACCTTGCCGGGCGCGGCCAGTGCCCTCCCGTCGGTGTCACCGGGCGCGAAGTAGTACTTCTCCTCGAAATGCGGGTCGTGGGGGATGTGCATCTTGCGATAGACGCCGAGCAGCGCGCCGTCGGCGTCGATGACCGCCGCGGAATTGCGGTAGAGACCCGCGGCCTCGCGTTCGTAGATGGGCACGATCAGCACGACGGCCAGTTCCTTCGCCAGCGCCTGCATGCGATCGGTGGTGGGCCCGGGGATCGGCTCCGCCAGGTCGAACCACTTCATGTCGAGCGTCTGGCAGAAGTAGGGCGCATTGAACAGCTCCTGCAGGCAAATGACCTGCGCACCCTGTGCGTGTGCGGCACGCACGGCGGAGACCGCGCGCGCGACGTTGGCCGCGATGTCGGGCGACGCGGCGGTTTCCTGGACGATTCCGACCTTGAAGATCCTGGACATGTCAAAGAAGGTATCGGAACGGTCGGCGGGTCGGTAACGGGAGCCGCGCCATGAGCCCCGGCATCAATCCCGTCGGGTCCGCGGCGTTCCCGGTGGCTTGCGACCGCTGGCAGCTCATCTCGGAGCTCGTTGGCCGTGAGCCACTCACGTTCCACCGGGCCGGCATGCTTCGCCTGCGGGACGCCTTCAGCGGTCTGGCTTCAGCGAACTCGCTATCAGGGCTGGTCGGCGGGGTGCTCGATGAGCGCGAGGACCACGTCGTTGACGTTGGTGCCGGTGGGGCCGGTCAGGAGCAAGGCCCCGGCCGCGTCGAGGGCGTTGCCCGAGTCGTGCGCGCGCAGGTCCGCGCGTGGGTCACGTCCCGCGTTGCGGATGGCGTCGATGGTGTGCGCATCGACGACCGCGCCGGCGGCGTCGGTGGGGCCATCGCGCCCGTCGGTGCCTGCGGCGAGCAGCGTGATGCTGCGAGCGCCCAGCGCGTGCCACTCGAGCGCACACGCCAGCGCGAGTTCCTGGCATCGACCGCCGCGGCCCTGGGCGCCGGCCGGGATGGTGACGGTCGGCTCACCACCGCCGATCCAGAGCCGGCGCTCGCCGGCGCCTAACGATCGCTGCGCGGCAGCCAGCGAGCGGGCGAGCGCGACGCCCACATCCGCCGCTTCTCCGCTCACATCGGCCGGCGGCTCCTCGATCACCGCGAGCCTCGCCGCGCGCGCCGCCTCGCGCACGGCCGCGAGCGCGTGGCGATTCTCGAGAATCACACGCGTCTGCACGCGGTCGAACCGCGCCCCGCCCGGTACCGGGGGTTCGACTGACGCGTGGTGGATGGCGCGACCCAGGTCGTCACGAATCGACGACGGCAGCGACGGCGCCGCGGCGACGAACGCGGCGCGAACGTCCTCCGCGGTCGCGGGGTCGCGCACGCAGGGGCCCGATCCGATCGACGCGAGGTCGCTCCCCATCACATCCGACACGATCAGGCAGTGGATGTGTGCTGGCGCCAGTGCGGCCGCGAGGCGACCCGCCCCCCACCGCAGCAGCCGGCGTCGGAGCAGGTTCATCGGCTGGATCGCGAGCCCCGAACGCAGCAAGGCATCGAACGTCGGCCGGAGGTCTTCGATCGGCGACCCCGGGATCGCCTGCGCCACGAGGCTGGTGGTGCCGCCGGACACGAGCACGAGCACGTCATCGAGTCGTCGGGCCTGGCCTGCCACCTCCGCGAGCGTTTCGGCGGCGCACCGCGAGCGCTCGTCAGGCAGCGGGTGGCTGCCTAGGAGATGCGGGAGTCCGCCGATCGTGGCGGGCTCGCCGGTGTGCGAGACGACGACGCCCCGCGTTGGTGTCAGCCCTCGTTCCGCGAGGGCATCGAGTGCGCCAAGCGCCATGCCAGCCGCCGCTTTCCCGATGGCGATGACGCCCGGTGCCGTGCGGAGCGGGAGTTCCGCGACCACCCGCGCCGTCGCTCGCCGCGGATCGGCCGCCTGCAGGGCGACGTCGAGGAGGTGCTCGAGGAGGGGGCGCGCGTGCAGCAATGAAGCAGTCGGCGAACGGGAAGGGGACAATGCTCCGAGGCGAGGAAATTCACCATGCGTGAGAGCCCGGAAACGACGCTGGGTGAGTCGGAAGGATCCGCTCACCCAGCGCGTGGTCTCAGACGCCGTATCGGTCGTGCCGCGCGGCGTTACGGCTCCTTCGGTGAGGCCTTGTCCACGGCGGCGGCAAGTTCGGTGTAGGCCTCTTCCGCCATCTGGCGGAACGGCTGGGCCTTGAACGTGATGCGGCCGTCGGGGCCGACGACGTAGAGCGAGCGGTTGTCCGTCTTCCGGGCCGCGTCGTAGGCGCCGTACAGGGAGCCGACGGTGCCGTCCGGGTCCGAGCCAAAGAGCATCGGGAAGTTCGCGTCGCGTGCCCACGAGTACTGCGCCGTGTCGGCGTCGACACTGATCCCGATCACCACGACCTTGCGGCCATTGTTGAACAGCGTGGCGTACTGATCACGGTACGCCTCCATTTGCACTGTTCAACCACGCGTCCTGGCCTTGAAGAAAAACGCGAGGACCACCGTGTTGCCGCGATAGTCCGACAGCCTGACCTGGTCGCGAAGTATGCCGTAGCGCGTCGAACCCCTGAGCGCAAAATCCGGGGCCATGTCGCCGACCTTGGGTCCTGTCTCCGCCTGCTGCGCAGCGCCCACCATGGGCGCGAGTGCGAGCAGGGCGGCGGCAACCGTCGAATGCATCAACCTGCGTGACGCCATGAGAACGCCTCCCAGCAAGAGTGTGCGGATAATGCTGACAGGTACGAGGCGCGGCAACGGGCTCGGCGTCGGGTCGGGGCAGAACCAGCGCCACGGGTGCTCGTGCCCGTTTGGGAGGACAACCGATTGACCCGCCGGGGTGACGGAGCGGGTCGCAAAGCGTTGCACCACAACGGTGCGTTGCGCGGCACGCAGGGTGCCTTGAAGCAGGTGACCCCACCGGAGCCCCCATGATTCGTCGTCTGTCGATCACCGCGGTTGCTGTCGCGTCGCTGGCTGGGTGTGGCCGCGAAACGCCGGCCATCGACGAGGCCCTGCGCCAGGACCTCTCGCTCGCGTCGCAGGCGTACATGCCTCAGCAGTACCTCTCGCCGATCGAAGCGGGCTACGCTCAGGGCTACGGCCAGCCGGGCTATGCCGCGTCGCCGCCCGGCGCGTACCAGCAGGCGGTGGCGCGCCAGCCGCGGATCTATCGCGCGCCGTCGAGCGGTGGCAGCACCGCCGGCCGTGCGAGCGGGCCTCGGGTCGTGAAGCACACCAAGCGCGACGCCGCGATTGGCGCAGTAGCAGGGGCTGCCATCGGTGCCGTGACGTCGGGGAAGCGCGACCGGCTGAAGGGCGCGGTGATCGGCGCCGCGGCCGGCGCGATCCTCGGTGGCGTGATCGGCAACAATGTCGACCTGAGCCGAATCCCCAGGTAGCGGTACCAACGGGCTGGCGTTCGCCGGTGCCGACGCCGCGGCAAGGCAACGGGCGCGGGCGGTGTGCAGCGCCTCGCGCCGCCCGTGTCTCGCGCGTGGCCGCACGAGTGCCGCCTAACGCCTCACCTGGTCACGCGGGAGGCGTTCGGCGGCTGGGATCCGCCAGGTTGGAATGCCCATCCACCAGCCGCTGCCGTCGAGCCGGTCGAACTTGATGCGCCTGTGCACGAGCGCAAATGTGCGGGGTTCCCACAGAAAGATCGCCGGGGCGTCCTGTACGATGACCTCGTACGCCTCACGGTAGAACGTGCGCGCGCGATCGCGCGTCGCCTCATGGCCAGCGAGGTCGAGGAGCGAGTCCACGGTGGCGCTCGCATACCATCCGAAGTTTGCCGACTGCGCCAGGTCGCGGCCCCCCCAGACCTGAACGATGCCCGATGGCGACGCATCGCCGTGCCACACATGGATGAACGCGTCAAACTTCCCCTGGGTGAGGCGAGGAGCGAGCACCGCCGGCTCCGCGACATCGATCACGGCGTCGACACCCACCTGCCTGAGCTGTTCCTGCAGCGTCACCGCGATCTGGCGACGTGTGGCGCTCACCGAGGGCACGGTCACCTGGAAGCGCAGGGGCCGTCCGTGGCGTTCCCGGATGCCGTCGCCGTTGGCATCGCGCCAGCCGAGTGAATCCAGGAGCGCCCTCGCGGCCTCGACCGCATACGGGATCTGCGCGATCGTGGTGTCCGCTGCCCATGATGCGCGCGAGAATGGCCCGGTGGACACCACCGCTAGCGAGTCGAGCGCGTTACGGACCACCGCGCGCCGGTCGATCGCCATGCCGAGCGCGCGCCGCAGTGCGCGCTCTCCCAGAATGGGATGTGCCGCCTTTCGATTGCCGTTCGAGCGCGTATTGAACAGGAGGTAGCCGTGGTCCGGTGACGCGTACTCCACCACGCGCGCTGGCCCATCCGGTGCCACCAGGGCCATCCCCTCGGGCCGCAGGTTCTCGATGAAGTCGGATTCGCCGGCAGCCACGCTGCGTGCTCCGGCATTGAGGTCGGGCACAAAGCGCAGTAGCAGGCGCTCGGGCAGCGCACGGTTGCGGGTGCGTGTGGTGTCGGCCGCGAGTTCCATCGTCGCACCGCGCTCCCATTTCACGAATCGGTACGGACCGCTCCCGACCGGGGCCTGCGCAAACGCGGACTCGGGAAGGCGGGTTCTGTCGACGGAGGCGAGCAGGTGCTGCGGCATGACCAACAGGTTCGCGGCCAACCTGAAGAACCGTTCCGGCGAACGATCGCCGAACCAGACGCGGACCGTCGCCGAGTCGACCACGACGATGGAGTCGATCGCGGGCAGCGAGGACGCGTTGGGGGACTGGACCGCGGGATCCACGAACAACTCGTGACTGAACTTCACGTCGTTCGCCGTGACGCGTCGACCATCATGAAAGTGCGCGGTCGGGTCGATGGAGAAGTCGATGGTCGATGAATCGGCGCTCCAGCGCCAACTGGCCGCCAGACGGGGCATGAACCCGGCGTCGCCGAGCGTACTGCCCTCGGGCCCGGGTGAGGCGAGCGGCTCGAAGATCTGGTCGACGGGGATCCTGGCCTGTACCGACATTACCGACGGCGGCACGAGGGTTTCGGGCTCACCCGCCACGGCAAACACGATGGTGCCGCCACCCGCCTCAGCGGAGTCGTCAGCCGATCCGCCGCACGCGGTCAGCGCAGCGAAAACGAGGGATGGAGCGAGACGGTGAACGTCCATGGAAACGGGACAGGGCTGGGATGCCCCAGATGGACGATCGGGCGAGAGTGACGGAACGCACGATTTGCTGGCGCCGGGACGCTCGCCCGCTTCGCCGATGAGGGCGTGGCAGATCGCCACGACTGCTGCGAATCGCCACGCCCCTGCGTCATATCGCGGCTCCGTCGCCGTCAGACGGCAGATTCGTCCTACCTCGAAAACCGGGACCAGGACGAGACATTGCGACGCCTACCGGAAGCAATCGCCGCCGCCACGGATCGAGGTCTTCCGCCGGCCGGCGTACCACACGCTGGCGCTGTGACGTGGAACACGTGTTGCTCTGCATTGCCCTGAACGCAGGACGCGATTCACCTGACACCCGGAGTGCACGATGAAACGATGGATCCGAAGACTTCCTCCGCTGCTCGGTGACGCACGCTGACGATCTGAGCAGAAGAATGCGGGCGAGCGACTGATTCCCCCCAGTCGCTCGCCCGCATTCACGTTTGGTGCACGCGAGCCCGGGTTATTTCGCGAGCTGCCGTAGCACGTAGGCGAGGATGCCGCCGTGTCGATAGTAGTTGAGCTCTTCCGGCGTATCGATGCGCGACAGCACGGGGAAACGCTTCTCTCCAGCCGCGTCCTTCGCGACGACGGTCAGGCGCGCTCGCGGCGCCATGCCCTCGGCGAGCCCCTCGATCGTGAAGGTCTCGAACCCGGTGAGGCCAAGCGATACTCGAGTGGCCCCGTCCACGAACTCCAACGGAAGGACGCCCATGCCGACGAGATTCGAGCGGTGGATCCGTTCGAAGGACTCGGCGATCACGGCACGCACGCCCAGGAGCATGGTGCCCTTGGCGGCCCAGTCACGGGACGATCCGGTCCCGTACTCCTTGCCGGCGATCACCACGAGCGGCGTCTTCGACGCGGCGTAGGCCTCGCTCGCCGCAAAGAACGACGTGGGCTCGGCGCCCGGCGCGGTGCGCGTCCACCAACCCTCCATGCCCGGCGTCAGGTCGTTCTTGAGGCGGATGTTGGCGAAGGTGCCGCGCATCATCACCTCGTGGTTGCCACGTCGCGCGCCATAGGAGTTGAAGTCCTTCTTTGCGACGCCGAGCGAGAGCAGCCACTGCCCCGCCGGCGACTTCTCGGCGATCGAACCGGCAGGCGAGATGTGGTCCGTTGTGATCGAGTCGCCGAACATGCCGAGGACGCGTGCGCCGGTGATCGGCACGATCCCGGGCGGCGTCATCGTCATGCCCTCGAAGTAGGGCGGATGCTTCACGTAGGTAGAGTTCCCGTCCCACGTGTAGCGATCGCCGGTCGGGATGCGAATGGCCTGCCACTCGGCGTCGCCGGCAAAGACGTCGGCGTACTCCCGCTGGAACTGCTCGCGCTTCACGGAGCTGAGCACCACGTCTTCGACCTCCTTTGGCGTGGGCCAGATCTCGCGCAGGAATACCGGGCCGGCACTGCCGACGCCGATGGGCTCGCGATCGAAGTCGATGTCCATCCGACCGGCCAGCGCGTAGGCCACGACGAGCGGAGGGGACGCGAGGTAGTTGAACCGCGTCTGCGGATTCACGCGCCCTTCGAAGTTGCGGTTCCCCGAGAGCACCGCGGCCACGGTGAGATTGCCGTGGTCGATCGCGGTGCTGATCGAATCGGGAAGCGGGCCGGAGTTGCCGATGCACGTGGTGCAACCATAGCCGACGATCTGGAAGCCGAGCGCATCGAGGGCCGGCTGCACACCGGCCTTGGCGAAGTACTCGCGGACGACCTTCGATCCGGGGGCGAGGGAGGTCTTCACCCAGGGCCGCACCTGCAGGCCACGCGCGACCGCCTTCTGCGCGAGCAGTCCGGCGGCAAGCATGACACTGGGGTTGGAGGTGTTCGTGCAGCTGGTGATGGCGGCGATGACGACCGCGCCGTCCCTGAGCGCGAACTTCTGCCCGCGATGCTCGCAATCCACGCTGTGTTCGCCGACGGAACCCAGCCCGCCCTCCGACACCATCGCCGCTGCCGGGGATCCGGGAACCTTCGCGGCAACGGCGGCCGTGAGTCGCTCTTTTTCCGCCTTGAGCGATGCGTTGTAGTTGGCCTTCACGTCGGTGAGTGCGATGCGGTCCTGCGGACGCTTTGGCCCGGCGAGGGACGGCACGACGGTCGACAGGTCGAGCTCGATCGCGTCGGAGAACACGGGCGGCGCCATGCCGTCCTCGCGGAAGAGCCCCTGCGCCCGGCAATAGGCCTCCACCAGGGCCACGTGTTCCTCGCTGCGGCCGGAGAGTCGCAGGTACCTGAGCGTCTCCGCATCGACCGGGAAGAACCCCATGGTCGCCCCGTATTCGGGGGCCATGTTGGCGATCGTCGCGCGATCGGCGAGGGCGAGCGACGAGAGACCGTCGCCGTAGTACTCGACGAACTTCCCCACCACCTTCTTCTTGCGGAGCATCTCGGTACATGTCAGCACGAGGTCCGTCGCCGTGGCCCCAAGCGGAAGCTTGCCGGTGAGCTTGAAGCCGACGACTTCGGGAATGAGCATCGACACGGGTTGCCCGAGCATCGCCGCTTCGGCTTCGATGCCGCCGACGCCCCAGCCCATCACGCCGAGGCCGTTGATCATCGTGGTGTGCGAGTCGGTGCCGACCAGCGAGTCGCAATACGCGAGCGTCTCGCCCGCCTCCTCGCGGGTAAAGACCACCCGACCGAGGTACTCCAGGTTCACCTGGTGACAGATGCCGGTGCCCGGCGGAACCACGCGGAAGTTGTCGAACGCGGTCTGACCCCAGCGCAGGAACTGATACCGTTCAAGGTTGCGTTCGTATTCGAGCCCAACGTTGAGCATGAACGCCGCTTCGGTCCCGTATTCATCCACCTGAACCGAGTGATCGATCACGAGGTCGACGGGCTGCAACGGGTTGATGCGGCCCGGCTTGCCGCCCAGGGCGGCGATGGCATCGCGCATGGCCGCGAGGTCCACCACGCACGGCACGCCGGTGAAGTCCTGCAGCAATACGCGCGCGGTGCGGAAGGCGATCTCACGGTCCTGCGGCTGCCTGACGTCCCAGCGCGCGAGCGCTTCGATGTCCGCGCGTTTCACGAACGCGTTGTCCTCGCACCGCAGGAGATTCTCGAGCAGGATCCGGAGCGAGAAGGGCAGCCGGTCGAGGTTGTCGCCGGCGACACCGCGAAGGGCGTCGAGCCGGAAGATCGTGTAGGACGCGCTGCCGACCGTGAGGGTCTGGCGGCTGCCGAAGGAGTTGGGATGGGCCATGGTGGGGGAAAGCTGTCGTCGCCCGCGAGAAACGCTGTCGTCGCAATGTAGTCGCGGGAAGGCCGCCCGGCCGCTCCGCTTGCCCTCATGAACTCGGGGCTCTGGATCGTGAAGATGGAGCCCAGGCCGCACGTCGCCCGCGACCTGCGGGTGCGGAAGGAAGCGTAGGACCTCGAGATGTTGTCGGCGTCGCCGGGCGGTGCACACGCCGAACCGGAGATTAGCTTCGACCAGCCACCCGCTCGACTGAATGGCGGTCGTGCGTCCCGGTGATGCCTCATCCAATTGCCCGCCTGCCCATGTCAGTCGCCGAACTCGCCGTGCGCCTCATGACCATCGATTCGACCAGCGGACGCGAGCACGAGGCGATGGACGAGGTCGATCGGCTGCTCTCCGAGCGGAACTGGCGAACACGTCGCATCGAGGTGACGCCCGATGGGCGCTCGTGCGTCCTGGCCACGTCGGCCGATGACATCGATGTCACGCTCACCACGCATCTCGACACGGTCCCGCCGTTCATCCCGCCCCGCCTCGACGGGGACATCCTGTGGGGTCGCGGCGCATGCGACGCCAAGGGCATCGCGGCCTCGATGATCATGGCCGCCGAGCGCCTGCGCGCGCGCGGCATCCGCGCTGCGCTCCTGTTCGTGATCGGCGAGGAGACCTGCCATGACGGCGCGCACGCCGCCAACGCATGGGCAGCCGCTCACCTCGCGCCGCGCGACCGCATCTTCATCAACGGCGAACCCACCGACAACACGTTAGGCATCGGCACCAAGGGCGCGCAGCGCGTCGTGGTCCGCACGCGGGGCAAGGCCGCGCACTCCGCCTACCCCGCCATGGGACGCTCGGCCACGCACGATCTCGTGCGACTGCTCGCCGAGCTGGACGGCATCGCCTGGCCCGTTGACCCTGTGCTCGGCGAGACCACGGTCAACATCGGCTCGCTCGCCGGCGGCGTCGCCGACAACGTGTTCGCGCCCAGCGCCGAGGCGCGCCTGATGTTCCGGCTCGTCACGCCGGCACAAACGATCCACGAGCAAGTGGAGCGCTGGGTGAACGGTCGCGCAGAACTCGAGTGGGGCGTGATGGTCCCCCCGGTGCGACTCGGCACCTTGCCGGGGTTCGCGACGTCCGTGCCGGCCTTTGCGACGGACGTGCCCGCCCTCGGTAACTGGGGCACCCCGTACCTCCTTGGCCCCGGGTCGGTACACGTCGCGCACACGGATCAGGAACACGTGTTGGTGGCCGAGCTCGAGCGCGCTGTGGACGCGTACGAGCAGCTCGCGCTGCGTGCGACGAAGGCGTAGGCGAACTCCGTCGCACAGGTCGAGCGACGGCCGGCGACCCGGCATCCCGTCACCAGCCGAAGGTCGTGTTATCCGCCAGCCGTTGCGACCTTCTGCGCCAGGACGATGAGGTGACCGCCAGGGTCGCGCACGCCGATCTCGTCCATCCCGTAGAACGTCGTGCGACGGGCCATGGCGATCGGGTAGTCGCCAAGTTGTCGCACGGCGGCGTCGAGGTCATCGAGTTCGAGGAAAAGCACCGTCGAGGTGCCGGGTACGTCGCCACCGCCCGCCAGATCTTCGCGGATCGACGCGACGCTCTGCAGCATGACCTCGGTCGCGCCCTTCACGAGGATCACGAAGCCTAACGCGTCGCCGTGCGGAACCTCCACGACCCTGGTGAAGCCGAGGCGGTGCTCCCAGAACGCGAGGCTGGGTTCTACCGCGGGCACGGCGAGGACGGCGGTGACCTTCGAGGCGGTCCATGACATGGAATGGTCGGTGCGGGAAAGAGGAATGCCCGAGTCAGCGCGTGTAGAGATACAGGCCGTAGACGCCGAGTCCGAGCCCGCCGACCGCGATCACGGTGCCGATATCGTCGCCGATCAGCAGGCCACCCACGAATGCGGCAGCGCCGGTCACCATGTAGGACACCGGTCGGCCACGTGCCCGGAGCCCCTGTTGCGGCAGGATCGTTCCGCGGGCGAAGCCAGATTCGGAGGGTCGTGACACACCGGCCACCGACGCGGCTCGCGATGGCGCGGCGAGCGTCGCAGTACCTGCCCTCGGTGCCTGCGCGGCGAGCGGCGTTGCGAGCGCGCCAATGCAGAGCGCGACGCTACACGTCGTGAGCAGTCGACGAACCATCGGAATTCCCTCGGCCTGATGAGTTGCACCAAGGTAGGGAGGGGGTAGCTTTGGGGCCAATGCCCCCTGAGAGCGATACGCCATCCGCGGCCGGTGAGCAGGGGTTCGTTCGCGCCATCGGTGTCGTCGGCCTGGCGGCCGGCATCGTGAACATCACCATCGGAGGGGGCATCTTTCGCCTGCCTGCCGAGGTGTCACGCACCCTCGGCGCGGCCGCGCCGTTAGGCTACCTGGTGTGCGCCGTGGCGATGGCCATCATCGTCCTCTGCATCGCCGACGCCGGGAGCCGGGTGGCACTCACCGGCGGCCCGTACGCCTACATCGAAACCGCGTTCGGCCCCTTCGTCGGCTACCTCGGCGGCGTGGTGCTGTGGCTGCTGAGCACGTTCGCGATGGCCGCGGTCTCCACCGTGTTCGCCGACAATGTGGGCGCGCTGGTGCCGCTCGTTCGCGGTCCGCTTGGCCGGACCGCGTTCTACGTCGCCCTCTTCGGCTTCTTCGCGGCAGTGAACGTCCGTGGGGTGACGCAGGGAACGCGGCTCAACAACGTCGCGACAGTCGCGAAGATTCTCCCTCTGCTCCTGCTGGCCGTATTTGGCTGGGTCGGCGTGAAGGCCGAGCACCTGGTCGTGCAGGAGTGGCCCGACGCCACCACGCTCGCGCGCACCGCGATCCTGCTCACGTTCGCGTTCAGCGGCATCGAATCGGCGCTGGTCCCCGGAGGAGAGGTCCGCGACCCGGCGCGCACGGTGCCGCGGGCCATCTTCCTGGCCATGGGCGGCATCACCGTGCTCTACCTGCTGCTGCAGTTCGTGTCGCGAGGCATTCTCGGTGAGGGACTCTCGGCCGCCACGACGGCGCCGCTCGCCGCGGCCGCGGGGCAGGCGATGGGTTCCTGGGCTCGCACGTTGCTCCTGGTGGGCGCGTCCGTCTCCATGTTCGGTCACGCGGGCGGGATGATGCTGGCGCTTTCCCGCGTCCTCTACGCACTCGCTCGCGACGGGTTTCTGCCGAAGGTGGTGGCCAGCGTGCATCCGATCCATCGGACGCCGCACATCGCGATCGTCCTGCAGGCCGTTGCCGCGATCGTCCTCGCCGCCACCAACACGTTTGAGCGGCTGGCCGTCCTCGCGAACATTTCGGTGCTGATGCTCTATGGCGCATGCTGCGTGGCATCGTGGCAGTTGCGGCGCACCGGAGTTCGGCAGGGCGGGACACCGTTTCGTTCGCCCGCTCCGGCGGTGCTTCCGTGGCTGGGCGTACTGGTGATCGGCTGGATGTTCACCAGTATCCGACCGGGCGAGTGGCTCGCGATCCTGGTCGCCCTCTCGGTGGCCACCGCGTTGTACCTTGCAACGCGGGCGCGCCGCCGTCTGGCGGCACCCTGACCGTCCCGTGACGCCTCCCTCCACGCCGCAATGACCGACCCGCTGCTCGCGTTCCGCCAGGAGTTCCCGATCCTCGAGCGCTCCACCTACCTGGTGTCGAACTCGTTAGGTGCGATGCCGCGCGCCGTCCCCGACCGGCTCGCCGAGTACGTCGACGTGTGGGCCGAGCGCGGCGTGCGCGCGTGGACCGAGGCCTGGTGGGCCCTGCCGGGCGCGGTCGCCGACGAGGTCGCACCGCTCATCGGAGCCTCGCCGGGCGAGATGGTGATGCTCCCCAACGTCACCCTCGCGCAGGCAACGATCCTGTCCGCTCTGCGGTACGAGGCGCCGCGCAACCGCATCGTGATGACCGAGCTGGACTTTCCCTCGGTACGCTACGTCTACGACCACCTCGCCACCCGACTCGGTGCCGAGATCGTGGTGGTCCCGAGTGATGACGGCATCTCGATCGACCAGGAACGGTTGCTCGCGGCCATCGACGAACGGACGGCGCTCGTCGCCATTTCGCATGTGCTCTTCCGTTCGGCGTACGTGATGGACATCGATGCGATCTGCGCCCGCGCGCACGCGATGGGTGCGCTGGTGTCGTCCGATGCGTTCCATGCGATTGGCGTCATTCCGGTCGATGTGCGCGCGAGTGGCGTCGACTTCGTGACCGGTGGCGTGCTGAAGTGGCTGTGTGGCGGACCCGGCGGCTGCTTCCTGTACGCCTCGCCGTCGGTGCGCGAGCGGCTGGAACCGTCACTGGTGGGATGGATGTCGCACACGCGGCCCTTTGCCTTTGAACCGGAGATGGAGTACGCACCCAACGTGTACCGGTGGCTGGGAGGCACGCCGGTGATCCCGGCGCTGTACGCGGCCATCGAGGGTCCGCGCGTCGTCAGGCGGGCCGGGATCGAGGCGATTCGTGCCAAGAGCATGCGGCAGACACGCCGACTCGTGGACCTCGCCGACGCGCGCGGGTACGCCGTCTACGCTCCGCGCGACCCGGCTCGGCGGGGAGGGACCGTGGCGTTCGCGGTCCCGCACGCGTACGAGGTATCGCAGTTCCTGCTTTCGCGCGACATTGTCGTCGACTATCGGCCAAGAGCCGGGATTCGCGTTGCGCCGCACTTCTATACGAAAGACGAGGAACTGGAAGCTGCGGTCGCCGCGATGGATGAGGCGCTGCAGTCCGGAGCCTGGCAGCGATTTGCCGACAGCAGTGCCGTGGTGACCTGACCCGGTGAGGTGGTACCGTGCACCGTTCGCGACGTGCCCACCTCGCCCCAACTTCGCCTCCCATGAGCCAGACCCCGTCCAAGCTCCGGAAGCAGTACGAAAACAGCAATTTCCCTCACGTCATCCTTCGCTTCGAAGACGGCCACGAGATCCATGTTCCCAAGGGCTCGCGGAAGGGGTTCGATGCATGGGAAGGCGAGCGGATCAAGATCCTCGCCGTCTGGGACCACACGTCGGGTGACCGGGAGAAGGTCGACACCTGGCGCGCCGAGCAGTTCGAGGACGAGGCCGGGTGAGTGAGGGGCTGTCCTCCGCCATAAGGCTCACGCCGGACGTGCGTGCCGCCCTCGCGGCGCGCCGACCCGTGGTTGCGCTCGAGACGTCAGTGCTGGCGCAGGGACTGCCGATACCCCACAACCGGGATGCAGCGCGGCGCATGACGGAAGCGATCGCGCGCCACGGAGCCACGAGTGCCCTGACCGCCGTGGTCGACGGGGTGCCGACTCTCGGGCTCACTCCCGGGGAACTCGAGCGCTTTCTCGCGCGTGACGGGATCGTCAAGGTGTCCGCGCGTGACCTTGCGCCGGTGGTGGCATCGCGCCGTTCGGGCGCAACGACCGTCGCGGCCACGCTCGCGCTGATCGCGCGCACCGAGGTTCGCGTGTTTGCCACCGGCGGCATCGGAGGCGTGCATCGGGGTGCACCCTTCGACGAGTCCGCGGACCTGCGCGAACTTGCGCAGACGCCTGCCGTGGTCACGTGTGCGGGCGCCAAGTCGATCCTCGACCTGCCCGCCACGCTCGAGCGGCTCGAGAGCCTTGGCGTTCCGGTGATCGGCTATTGCACGAGCGAGTTCCCCGCGTTCTTCTCGCGCAGCAGCGGGCTGCGGGTTCCGGCGCGTGCCGATTCGGTCGAGCAGCTGCGGGACATCGTGCGCGCGCATCACGCCCTTGGTCGCCGCGAGGCGGTGCTGGTGGTGCAGCCTCCACCGGAGTCCGACGCGTTGCCAGCCGCGCTGATCGAGGCTGCGGTCGCGCGCGCGCTCGAGGAGGCGCGCGCGGCCGGTGTACACGGGCCGGCGACGACGCCTTTCCTGCTGGCGGCGGTGGAACGCGCAACCGAAGGCCGGTCGCTGCAGACCAACCTGGCCCTGCTGGAGCACAATGCCGACCTCGCGGGTCGCATCGCCGCGGCGCTCGCTGCCTGACGCGATGCGCGCCGTGTGGAAAAGATCGCAATCTCACGCGGGTGCCTGGCCTGACGAGTGAGGCATTGAACCCCGCGGTACGCGCGATGTACAATATGCGAGGGTCGCTCACGCAGGAGGCCGTCGCCGCGATGTCCACGCCATTCCTCAGCTCGGAGGAGTACGACGAGCGGGCGCACCAGCTGTACAACGAGGGCCGTTACGAAGACGCGCTCGCGATGCTGCGCGAGGGGCTGGGGGTGTATCCCGCCGCCGTAGGCCTGCACGTGGGCGTCGGCTACGCGCGACTGGCGCGCGAGGAGATTGCCTGGGCCCGCCGGGCGTTCGACGAGGCGCTCGCGCTCGACGCCGATCACGAAGATGCACTCGCCGGTTTGGGCGAGGTGCTGATCAAGCTGGGGCAGCTCGAACAGGCACGCGCGGTGTTCGCGCGGACGCTGGAACTGGGGTACCAGGACGACATCGAACTGATGCTGCAGGTGGGCCGCGCGCTCTTCCGCGAGGGCCTCGCCGAGGACGCACGGCCGTACTTCGAGGCGGCGGTGGCACACGCGCCCGATCACGCCGAGGCCGTGTCGCTCATCGGGTACACGCAGCACCGCCTCAACGACGACGACAAGGCGATCGCCACGTTGCGCCGTTCGCTGCAGCTTGACCCCGAGCACTCCGAGGCCCGCATCTACCTGGCCAACCTTCTCTACGATCGGGGCGAACACGAGGCCGCGCTGTACCACCTCGATCGCACCAACCCCGAGGACCATTGGGACGAGCTGGGCATCTGGCGCCTCATGGAACTCCGGCGATCCATTCACAAGGTTGCTGACGGCGATCCCGACCTGCGGCCATGGGAAGAGCGACTGGCCGACCTGGCGGGCGAGGCCGACGAAATCGACGAGCTGCTCGCCGAGGTCGAGGCCACCGTGCTCGAACAGGAGGAGCGCGCAGCGCGCACACAGCTGGAACTGTTCGGCACGATGCTGGTAGAACTGGGCGACCAGCGGCGTGATCCTTCGGAGCATCGCGTGATCGCGCGGGACGGTCGCGCGTTTCGCGGCACCTGGGACGAGATCGTCGCCCAGATGAAGGACGGCAGCCGCACCTTCGCCGCCCGGTCGCTGGCGGACTACATGGCGAACGAGGCCCGTCGCGGTTTTTCGCTGACCGGTATGGTCATTCCCACCGGGAGCGCCGAGGGCTTTCTTCGTGGAGCGGCCGACGCCGGCCTGCTGCGGATCATCAGGTAACCCGAGGACCACATGAACGGCTCCGGCCAGCGCGCCGCGCGCACCGCGCTCGACGCGGCGCGATCATCGGTCGAGGATCTCGACCGAGCCGCGAGCCCGGAAGATGCGGCCGCCTGCATCATCGAGGCGTGGTCGTCCATCGAACAGGGCCTGCAGGCCCTCGCCGGCACGCGGGCGCTCGTCGGCCAGCCTCTCCTCCGCGAACTGCGACAGCGGGAGCTGTTGAGCCTGGGCGAAGCGCACACACTCGTCGACCTCGGCGCGCTCGCCGAGCGTGTCCGCGCGGTCGACTACGCGCCAACCACGCGAGATCGCGAACTCACCCACGCGGGACTCGATGAGGCCCTGCGAGTCGTCGAGCGCGGAGGGAAGCCCGGTATCGGACACGTCGCCGCGACTCCGACGCCTGCGCGCGACGATGCCCCACCGTCGTCCGCCGCACCCCTTCCGCATCTGCCAACCACCACCGCGTCGAGCAACTTCATGGGACGTGCGGTGGTGATCGTCGCCGCGCTCGCCGTCATCGGTGGGGGAGGGTATGCGATCTACGCCATGCGTGGCCGGCCCGATGATCTCCGACGCGGGCGGGCCGCGTACGCGGCCGGCGATCGCCTCACCGCCGTGAACGCCTTTCAGGCCGCCGCCGGTGCGCATCCCGCGCTCGCCGAACCGCACCTCTATCTCGGGCGCATCGCGCGCGAGTCGGGAAACCTGACGCTGGCAAACGAGGAACTGCGTCGCGCGGTCGCCCTCGAGCCAGACAACTACCTCACCCACCGCGAGCTCGCCTCGCTCCTCTTGCTGCAGCAGCGGCCGGATCTCGCGCGAACCTTCTACGAGCGCGCGATCCGGCTCAAGCCCGAAGACCGGACTTCCCTCGGGTACATGGGCTGCACGCTGTTGCTGCTTGGCCAGGCCGAACTGGCCAATCGTTTCCTCGCTCGCGCTGGCGCCGGTCCGTGGACCACCTGCGTGCCCCCGGTGCCGGTTGCCGGCGCACCTGCGGCGCCTCCTCGGTAGCTCTTCCCACTTCCTGCGCGCGGCCCCGTCGCGACGCGCGCGCTCCCGTCACTCGTGGCCAACGCACTCACCGCAGCCGACCATGCCGTCGAGCGGTACATCCTGCCGAACGGCCTGACCGTTCTCCTCCGTCGCGACCGGACCGCACCGGTCGTCGCCATCGTCACCTATGTCAGGGCCGGCTACTTCGACGAGACCGATGACGTGAGCGGGATCGCGCACGTGCTGGAGCACATGTACTTCAAGGGCACGCCGTCACGCGGCGTCGGTGAGATCGCCAGACAAACCAAGGCCAGCGGCGGCTACCTCAATGCGGCCACCATCTACGACCACACGCGCTACTACGCGGTGCTGCCGTCGTCGGGGTTCGAGGCCGGACTTGCCATCCAGGCCGATGCCTACGCCAACTCCCTCATCGAGGCCGGGGAACTCGCGCGCGAGCTGGAGGTCATCATCCAGGAAGCCCATCGCAAGGCCGACTCGCCCGAAGCAGTCACCACCGAGACGCTCTTCGAACTCCTGCACGACGCGCACCGCATCCGGCGCTGGCGCATCGGTCGCGAACCGGGACTGCGCGCGCTCACCCGCGAACACCTGCTGGGCTTCTACCGCAACTTCTACCGGCCGCGTACAACGATCCTGAGCATCGTTGGTGATATCGACAGCGAACGGGCGCTAGATCTCGTCCGTCAGCACTACGGTCGGCTTCCTGACGAATTGCCGCAGCGCACCCGCGGGCCCGAGGAGCGCTCGAACGCCGGTCGACGGTATCGCCACCTGGCCGGCGACGTCGCCAACTGGCACGCCGCCTTTGGATGGCGCACGCCTGACGCGCTGCATCCTGACACCGCGGCGCTCGACCTCGCGGGGAGCGTGCTCTCGAGCGGACGCGCTTCACGACTCTATCGCGCGGTGCGCGAGCGTCGCCTTGCCACGGGCGTCTCCGCGTGGAACTACACGCCGACGGAACTCGGCGTGTTCGTCGTGCAGCTGGAAGGCGCGCCCGAGCGGATCGACGACGCACTGCACGCCACGTGGCACGAGGTGGCGCGGCTCGGCGAATCGATCACACCCACCGAAGTGCGGCGGGCGCAGCGACTGTTCGAGGCGCGCCAGATGCGGCGCCTCGAGACGATGGAGGGTCAGGCCAACTACCTCGCCGACTGGGAGGCACTCGGTGGTTGGGAACGTGGTGAGGCCTATGCCACGGCGATCAGCGCGGCCACGGCCGATGACATCGCCGCCGCTGCCCGGCGTCATCTCGACCCGGGCGCGGCCTCGCTCCTGGTGTACGAACCGGCGAGTGGTACGCCGTGGGCCATCGACACCGTGGCAGCGTTTGCCCGACTCGATCGACCCTCGTCAGGCAGCGTGGACCCATCCACGGACGTCGCGGCGATCGCCGCACCGGCGATCGTCGGCGACCGCCTGCAGCCCGAAGGCATCGTGCAGGACGTCTGCGTGTTCCGGACGCGCGGCGACGTCCCCGTCCTCGTCAGGCGCCGACGCGGTGCACCCATCGTGCACCTCGGGGTCTATGCCACCGGTGGCGCCGCGAGCGAGCCGGCGGCGCTCGCCGGGCTGGGCCTCATCATGGCGCGCGCGGCGGTGAAGGAAACGCGGACGCGCGATGCCGCAACCACCGCGCTCCAGGCCGAACTGCTCGGTGGCGCGATCTCCGCCTCGATTTCCAGCGATGGCCTCGGATGGGGCTTTTCGGTGCCGACGCGGGCGTTTGCGGAGGCTGTCACCCTGCTCGCTGACGTCGTGTGTGATCCCGCGTTCACCCACCAGGTGGTAGATACCGAGCGCGACGTTGCCCGCACGCAGCTCGACCAGGTGCGCGACGACATGTACCGCTACCCCACGCGGCTTGCGCTGCAGGCCGCGTTCGGCGATCACCCGTACGCGCGCGGGTCGATCGGCACCGACGACGGGCTCGCGCGACTCACGCCGGACGACGTGCGGGCCTGGCACGCGGCACAGGTGCTGAGCGGGAACCTCGTGATCGCCGTGGTCGGCGACGTCGACCCATCCGAGGCGGCTTCCATGGTGGCCGGAGCCTTTGCCGCGGTGCGCCAGCGGGACGCCGCGTTGCTTGCGGTGCCGGCCTGGACCGGTGACGGGCGACAGCAGGTCGAGTTCCGCGACAAGGCCCAAACGGCACTGTGCATGGCGTTCCCTGCGCCGGCGCGCCGCGACCCGGCGCGTCATGACGCACACCTCGTCTCGGTCATCGCCAGCGGCCTGGGAGGGCGCTTCTTTGACGCGCTGCGCGAGAAGCAGTCGCTGGCGTACACCGTGCACGTCGCACCCTCGCAGCGGGCGACTGCCGGCATGATGGTCGCCTACATTGCCACGTCGCCCGACAAGGAGGACGCGGCGCGCGAGGGGCTGTTGCGCGAGTTCCGGAAGCTTCAGGACGAACCGGTCACCGCCGAGGAACTCGAGCGCGCGCGCACCTATGCCATCGGCGCGCACCAGATCGCGCAGCAGGGCTCCGGACACGTGCTCGGCGAGGTGATCGACGCGTGGGTCCACGGCACCGGGCTTGACGAACTGGCCGACGTGGAGCGCCGTCTGCACGCGGTCACGCCCGCGTCCATCCAGGCGCTGGCGCAGCGCTCCTTTGGCGCAGACCAGCGCGTCGAGGGCGTGGTGCGCGGTCGCCGCACCAGCGCCTGACGCGACGCGTCACCACCCGTCGCGCCGATCGCGGGGCGGGTAGCCGAGGGTCGTGTTGAGCCAGCGGACCATGGGCAGAAGCACCGCCAGGTCCTTCACGACCTTCTCCACCAGCTTCGGGCCGATCGCGACCGCGTCGTCGAGCGGGGCGGACGCCGTGAACGAGGCAAAACGAAGCCACCGTGCCGCAGGGTGCGAGGCGTCCCATGGCCGCGGGACGCGCGTGAGAACGCGCTCCTCGGACATGGAGCCGAAGCGACGCCGAAAGGCCGGCGCGGCAATCGTGCGCTCGAATTCCCGATGGCGTTCGGCGAGCCCCTGGCGGATCTGTTTCAGGGCATCGCGGGGCGGCATCCAGATCCCACCGGCCACGAGGCACGCCCCCGGCTCGAGGTGAAAGTAGAATCCGGCGCCGGCGCCATGCGTCTCCGAGCCCACGCCGTGGCCCGCCGAGCGCGCGGTGAACCAGCAGCCCATGTGCGTCTTGTAGGGTGACTTGTCCCTGGAGAACCGCACGTCGCGATGAATCCGGAAGATCGAGCGCTTCGGGGTCCCGCCGATCTCGGGGGCCAGGGTGGCGAGACGTACGTCGATCTCCTCCACGAACTCGCGCATTGGCGCGAGGAGGATCTCCTCGAATGTCGCCTTGCGCGCAACGAACCACTCGCGGCGATTGTTCCGCCTGAGCTGGCGGAGGAACGTGAGGGCGGCGGGAGTGAACATGTCGAGGGGTGAAGGTGCCTAACGACTTTCCTGCAACGCCTGTCGGGCCCGGGCCAGCGTGGCGAGCGCCGGGCGAAAGCCGCCGTCGGCGCGCTGCAGCCCGCTCAGCATGTCATAGTCGCCGGCGCCATCGAGCACGACCGCGGTGACCCTCGGCTGGCGGCTGGCCCACGCGAAGGTGCCCAGCATCGCGCTTTGCTGCGCGGCTTCGCCGAACACGTAGGGGTACGCGCGCACGGCTATGACCCAGTGCGGCTTGCGGTTGCCTGCCATCCAACGGGTGACGACCCGCTGGCGGGCCGCAATCGACCCGCCGCCGCGAAACGTCGGCGCAAACGTCAGTGCCATCAGGTCGATGACCGCGGTGCGCGAGGCCCACGCGTAGAACATCGAGTCGGCGATGGTATACGCGCTGATCGACGCCGCGACCTGCGTGCGCGGCCGTAACTCGTGCGCGAGCTTCGCGGCGCGCGTGTGGTAGTCCATCCACCACGCGAGCGGGACGTTGCCCACGAGGCGTGGCCCCAGCTCGAACGGCTCGGCGGCGGGCACCAGCACATCGGGTCGCACGCGCCGCATCACCCGGTCAACCATCGTCAGGCGGCGCTCACGGTATGCCGCGGGCGAGGCGAGCCAGGCGGCGCGATCGGCGCGCCCATAGCCAAGGGACACGACGAGTCGCGCCGAGTCGGCGCGCCACGGCGCAAGGGCCGCGGCGAGCGAATCCAGGGCCAGTGCGCTCGTGCCCTCGGGCGTGACAACGACGGAGAGCAGCCGTACTCCGAGCGAGTCGGCGAGCGGGAGATCGCGGGCAAGGGCGGCCGCGGGCGGGGGCCCGCGCAGGTCCGGAAGGATGCGCACGCCGAGGGCGAGGTCGCCTCGCGGTCGTTCCTGCAGCGGCTCGTTGGTCAGCGCCGCGAAAGTCGACACGGCCCGCACCCCGGATGGATACTCGGCGAGCATGAGGAGCGACCATGCCGTGGCGCCGATTGCCAGGGTGGCACGCAGCGTCTTGCTCACCCGCCAGCGCGCCGGATACGCTGGTGCGAGGAGCGGAAGCTGCACCACGATCGGCGACCACAGTGCGCTCGCGTTCCACACCAGGCCCATCACGCTCGTGTGGGCTGCCTCGATGCCGAGCAGCGCCGCCGGCGCCCCGGGCCACGTGGTGGTGGCGTAGCGCGCTGCCGCGGCGAGGAACAGCAGCAGGTTGAAGGCGAGGATCGGGACGCTGATGAGGGAAGTGACGAGTCGCCGCGTCACCGCAAGCAGGCTCTGGGCCGTGAAGAGGGCCAGCGTAGCCGGCCACACCCAGGTCACCAACGCCACCGGCCCGCCGGTCCACGCCGAGGGCGCCGCGAGCGCGATGAGCGCGGCCGGGGCAACGAATAGCCCGCACAGGGCCGTCAACGCCAGGAAGTCGCGCGCCTGACGTCGGGCCTGCGCAATCTGTCCGGCGAGCAAGACGTCCCACAGCAGGACGAACACCGAGAGCGCGGCGTACGCCAGCGTGGCGGCGTCCCGCGGCACATCCCACACGGCGCGAAGGGTTCGGGGTGGACTCGAGGGTCTCGGCGTCAGTGCGCCGCGTTCGAGGCTCAATCTCCAATCGCGCCGCCCGTGCGCACAAGCGCCGCCGGCTTCGTGCCGGCGCTCATCGCGGGTACCTTTCGCCCATGAGCCGCGACACGTTCATCACTGCCCCCAACGTGCTGTCGCTCTCGCGCCTTGGTCTGGCCGCGGCGTTCGTCGTCATCGGGGATCCCGCGCAACGCCTCCTCGTGCTCCTCCTCGCCGCCGCCACCGACGTGCTCGACGGCTGGCTCGCGCGCCGAGCCAACGCCACCACGCGCTGGGGTGCCCTGCTCGACCCCATCACCGACCGCATCTTTGTCTTCGCCGCGGTCTGCGTGTTTCTCGTCGAACGACAGCTCACCACCGTGCAGTATGTCGTGCTCATCTTTCGCGACGTCATGACCGCTATCGGGTTCCTCGTCGCGAAAAGCGTATCATGGCTTCGGCCCATCACGTTCCGGGCTCGCGCCGCCGGCAAGCTCGTGACCGCGCTGCAGCTCGCGACGTTGATCGCCGTGCTGATTCGACCTGACCTCGTGCCCTCGCTCATCATCGTCGTCGCCGTCACGGCCGTGATCGCCGTCATCGACTACACCTTGCTCCTCTGGAGGGAGCGCAGCCGCACACCGGCGTGATCAGCGGTCGCGCGCGCGGCGCGTGGGCGCTCGCGTTTGGGCTCCTTGTCGGTGTCGCACCATTGGCGCGCGCGCAGCGGGCGGCTGGACCGCGCCCGGAGCTTCGGCTCGAGGCGATCGTTTCGCGGCACACGAGCGTGCAGGCAGGCGTCGGCGTGAACGCAGCGGCCGGGACGTATCTCCGCTGGGGGCTCGTGGCGGCCACGGGAGCCACTCAGCGAGATGGGCGCACCGTCGCAACCTGGCGCGCGGACGTCGTCGTGCGTTTTCTCCTCGACCCATTCCGCGAGTCGCCGCGGGGTGTCTACGGCCTCTCGGGCATCAGCACCGTCGACGACGGGTCGCGCCACGTCAAACCGGCGGTCTTCGTCGGCGCTGGGATCGAGGGCCGGCCGCACGGGGCGGTCATTCCCGCCGTCGAGCTGGCGCTGGGTGGCGGCGCGCGTGTGGCGTTCGTCGTGCGACGCACGCGGCCCGGGCGACGCTAGAAACACGAAGCCCCCTCGTGAACGAGGGGGCGGATGCTTCAGGCCGCGGTAACGGCTGCGTCGGGCTGTTTGCTCTTGGGCGGTTGCACGAACCGGTCGCCGAGGACTCGGAGCTGCTTCAGCTCCTGCGCGGTCAACTCGTGGTAGCGGTCCGCCAGATACTTCATCGTATCCTCGAACCACTCCGCCTGGTGTTCGGCATCGGCGCCGATCACTCCGCACGTCATGATGTGCTGAAACAGCTCGTCGCGCGCCTCATCAAACGGGGTTGCAACCGTGGGCGACGACGGACGCCTGACCTGCTTTTTTCCCATGTAAGGCTGATGAAGGGTTGAACTGGTCCGGGAAATGTAGCGTAAGGAGGGCCTGCTCCCAAGCTTACGCTTCACGAGGTCGAAGCGCTGTCCGGGCTATTCCTGGGCGTCCTCACGAGTTCGCACGAACGCCAGAATGAGCCGAGCCAGCGAGGCGGCGTCCTCTTCGGGGACAAGATGGCCGACCTCGTCCACCGCCTGATAAATGGCGCGTGGAATCAGTTCGGCGTATTGCTCTGCGATCGTTCGGGAGCACCAGCGATCTCGGGTTCCCCGGACCACCAGCGTCCGTTGGCGCAGTCGCCTGAGGTCCAAGTCCTCGAACTCCTCCTCCCGAAGGGCGCCAGCGAGTGCGAGCAGGTGCGTTGCTCCGTCGGCGCCCAGGTACGGCGCCAGGTACCTCCCCAGCAGCTTCCACGGCATGCGTTCGGGGTTGGCGACGCTGCCTTCGAGAAACGGCCTCAGCAGTGATTCGGCGCCGAAGAGCCCGCGAGACAGCCGCAGGGCGTAGCGGGCCGTGTCGCGTTGGAGTTCACGAATCTCCGGACCCGCGAGATCCTCCAGGGGAGGCGGGCCGACCAGAACGAGCCGATAGATGCGTTCCGGACGGTCGAAGGCGAGCCGCAGCGCCACCAGGGCGCCCACATCAACGCCGACCACGGTCGCCCGCTGCAGTTGCAGCGCCGTCATCGCCGCGTCGAGGTAGCCCGACTGCGCATCGAGTCCGAACTCTGCGTCGAATGGTCGGTCCGATTCCCCGTAGCCGAACAGGTCGAGTGCGAACGCTCGTGCCCCTTGCACCGCGAGCAGGGGGCCGACGTGCCGCCAGAGGAAAGACGACGTGCCGAAGCCATGCAGCAGGACGATGGCGTCGTCTCCGTACCCGTAGCGGGCCACGTGCATACTGGCGCCGGTCCCGAGTGGCACGCGGAACAGGTCCGCATCGGCAGGAAGAAGCACGCGCGAGAGGTGAGGGTGACTTGAGCCGGGCGTTTCGGGACAATCGACCATCCGCTCTGCGTCGGTCGTCGCGGGACCCGGTCGGAGCCAATCGAGCCGGGACGCGTCGCGTTCGAGCGCCGTGGAGCCGGTGGCGTTGGCCGTACGGTAACCCTCTCGACCCCTTCCACGTGAGCGGCGTCGTTCCGTTGCCGCGCTCCGCTGCTTCGCCTCTCTCGCGGACCGGTCCCTGAGGGCCGCTCGGAGTGACCTCACCGTCCGACGTCTTCCCTCCCGCCCCCGCGGCTCACCCCGGACGCGGAAGCGGATGGGATGCGCATCGCGTCTTCCCTCCCGTCCCTGCCGCTCACCCTCTTAGTTTCCGCGAGCCCGCGCACGACTGGCGTGAAATCAGCAGACCAGACACGAGGAACCATGGCGAAGCGACCCGAAGACGGCGGACGAGGCAAGGGATCAGGCAGCTCGAAAGCCGTAAAGACCACAAAGCGGAGCCAGGCGGGCTTCTACAAGGTGATCGGGCTCGTGGCGGCCGCCTTCGTGCTGTTCCTCGTCTACCAGTACTCGAAGCCCCAGTCAGACGCCGCCTCACGACTCGACCCGAGCGTGCCGCTGCCTGAGGCGAAGGGGTACACGATCGGTCGAGCCGATGCTCCGGTGAAGGTCATCGAGTTCGCGGACTTCGAGTGCCCGGCCTGCGCGCAATTCTTCACGCTCACCGAGCCGGACGTTCGCTCGCGACTCATCGACTCCGGTGTCGTCCAATACACGTTCATGGACTTTCCGCTGCCGATGCACAAGAACACGTGGCCGGCGTCCAATGCGGCGGCCTGTGCGAACGAGCAGGGCAAGTTCTGGGAAATGCATGACGCGCTGTTCCAGAGTCAGGACCAGTGGAACGGCTTGGCCACCTCGCGGCCCGGCGGCAAGTTCAAGGAACTTGCCCAGCAGATCGGCCTCGACGTGAACGCGTGGGAGACGTGCTTCGACGACCAGAAGTACCTGGCCAACATCCGCTCGCACGAGGCCGAGGCCGGCCGTCAGGGCGCCGGACAGACGCCGACGTTCATCATCGGGTCGCGTCGGATTCCCGGCAGCATCTCGTTTGACAAGTTCCGCGCGTACGTCGACACCGCGCTGGCCGAGGCAAAGGCAACGACACCGGCTGCGGTCGCAGACACATCGACGACGAAGAAGTAGCCCAGGAGTGGGCGCGCCCTGGCCGATCATGGCATCGACGAGCGCGGCCTGAACGACCTCGGTGGCCGCAGCCTGCAGGACCAAAAGCCGCGATCGGCAGGGCTCGTCTGAGTCTCGCGTCTGATACGTCGCGACCTGCTCAGGCTCCCGGTGTTTCTCCCGCGCTGCCCAGGCGCACGGTCGGACGCTCAGCGCCGTCCTCGGGGATCTGCTCGGGATAGGTCTCGCGCGTGAGTTCCGGCCGCGGACGGATGATGCGCTTCGGGACGAGTTCCTCACCCAGTTCCACCAGGACACGCGTCGCGACGACGGACGCCAGGGGTTCGGCGACACCCATGACACGCACGTAGGTGTCGATCGCCCGATCGAAAGGCATGTCTTCGGCGAGCGTGTCGATGAACATCAGCGTGTTGCGGACATGCGCGTCGATGATCGCATCCTCCGCCCGGGCCTGGGCGAGTCGCATGCGACGTTCGGCGCCCTCATCGAGTCGGCGCGGAAAGAGCGATTCGGGAAAGAGGCGTCGCCAGAACGAAGACACGACGGGGCGGTGTGGGATCAGTCGAGCGGGCGGCCACGTACCGCCCGCTGCGGGGAATTTCGTCGGTTCATGGAGAATGGTCTACCCGGGACTCAGCTCTCCTGCGACTCGTACTGTTCCTTGAGGCTGGCCACGACGTTCGGATCGGCAAGGGTGGTCGTGTCGCCTAACGTGCGCCCCTCGGCGATGTCCCGGAGCAGGCGGCGCATGATCTTTCCCGACCGGGTCTTGGGGAGGTCGGCCGAGAAGAGGACGTCGTCCGGACGGGCAATGGCGCCGATCTTGTCCGCCACGAAGGCCTTGAGCTCGTCCCGCAGTTCGGACGAATGGTGGTAGCCCTGGCGCAGCGTCACGAACGCCGCGAGAGCCTGCCCCTTGAGTTCGTGCGCCTTGCCGACCACGGCCGCTTCTGCGACCGCGGGATGTTCGACCAGGGCGCTTTCGACTTCCATGGTGCCGATGCGATGCCCGGCCACGTTCAACACGTCGTCCACGCGCCCAAGGATCCAGAAGTAGCCGTCTTCATCGCGCTTGGCTCCATCACCCGGGAAGTACAGGTCCGGTCGCCCCGGCCATTTCGAGAAGTAGGTCTCGCGGTACCGCTGATCGTCACCCCAGATCGTGCGCAGCATGGAAGGCCACGGGCGCGTGAGCGCGAGCAGGCCACCACCCTGCGGGATGGCCTTGGCGTTGGCGTCCAGCAACTCCGCCTCGAAGCCAGGCAACGCACGTGTTGCCGAGCCCGGCTTGGTTTCGGTGAGGCCGGGTAACGGCGAGATCACGATGGCGCCCGTTTCCGTCTGCCACCACGTATCGACGATCGGGCAGCGATTGCCGCCGATGTGCTCCCGGTACCAGATCCACGCCTCGGGGTTGATCGGTTCGCCGACGCTGCCTAACAAGCGGAGGCGCGAGAGGTCGTGCCCCGCGGGGTGCGCGTTCCCCCACTTCATGAAGGCACGGATGGCGGTGGGCGCCGTGTAGAAGATCGTCACCCCGTGGCGCTCGCAGATGTCCCAGAACCGATCCTTCTCCGGCCAGTCCGGGGCGCCTTCGTACATCACGCACGTGGCGCCGTTGGCGAGCGGGCCATACACGAGATACGAATGCCCGGTGATCCAGCCGACGTCCGCGGTGCACCAGTACACGTCGTCTTCTTTCAGGTCGAACACGTCCTTCGTGGTCGCCGCAACGCCGGTGAGGTATCCGGCCGTCGTGTGCACGATGCCCTTGGGTTTCCCGGTGGTGCCGGACGTGTAGAGGATGAAGAGCACATCCTCGGCGTCCATCGCCTCGGGCGCACACTCCGCGGGGGCATTGGCCATCAGGCGGTGCCACCAGAAGTCGCGGCCGTCCGTCATTTCCGCGAACGATTCCTCGGTCGCGCTGCCGGGGCGTCGCTGCACGACCACCACGTGCGTCACGCTCGGAACCTCGGTCAGCGCGCGATCGGTGTTCCGCTTGAGCGGCACGACCTGTCCGCGACGGTATCCGGCGTCGGCGGTGATCACGACCTTGGCCGCCGCGTCGTTCATGCGGTCGCGCAGTGACTCCGGGGAGAATCCGCCGAACACCACGGAGTGAATCGCGCCGATGCGCGTGCACGCGAGCATCGCAATCGCCACCTCGGGTATCAGTGGCAGGTAGATGCCCACGCGATCGCCGCGTTTCACGCCGAGCGACTTGAGGACGTTCGCGAACTTCCCGACTTCGCGATACAGGTCCCAGTACGTGAACGTGCGCCGATCGCCCGGCTCGCCCTCGAAGATCAGCGCGGCCTTGTTGCGCCGTGCCGTGGCGATGTGGCGATCGAGGCAATTGACGGAAACGTTGAGCGTGCCGCCGGTGAACCATCGCGCGTGCGGCGGCGTCCACTCGAGGGTGCGCGTGAACGGCGTCGACCATTCGAGCTCGCGGGCGCGCGCGGCCCAGTAGGCCTCCGGGTCGGCCGCAGCACGTTCGTAGACCTCGGCGTTCGCCACCAGTGCACTCGCGGCGAAGGCTGGAGGGGGAGGGAACTTGCGGTGCTCCTGGAGCAGGACGTCGATGTCGGACATGGCGGAGGATGAGGTGCGCGAAAGCAGCGACGCCGAGGGGTGGTATGGTGTTCGGTCGTGGCGTCCGCATACTGTGTTCGGCACCGTGCCGGGGCAACGCCGAGTTGCGGGCGACGGGCTGCGGGCACTGCCGCGAATCGCGGCCCACGCTGCGGGAGCCTGGCACCGGGCGCAGCCGTCGTAACATGCCATGCGCCAACGGCTTGGCGGTCACCGGGCCCGGCTGGCACGTCATTCGCCTCTCACGGGGGAGTCCGGCACCTGACCCGCACCAACCACGGTCTCGCAGGGCGACCGTGGGCGGTCACACCCCACGACATATGCACGCGGTTCTCGATCGGATCTCCCTCGAGGCGCCCGCTCGACTGGTCGCCGAAACGCGCGTGGACTTTCGCGCCGCCGCGATGGAATGCCTCGAGCGGGCGCGGCAGCTCGGCGCTGGCGAGCTGCGCATTGACATGTCGGCTACGGAGGAGGTGGACGCGAGTGGCCTGGGCACGCTGGTCGTGCTGCAGAAGCGCGCTCGTGCATGCGGCGTGACGACCCGCCTCTGCTCCACGCAGACCCGAGTCCACCACCTGCTCGCGATCACGCGACTCGACACCCTGTTCCTGTTCGACGGCTGAGGCAGAGCGTCGGTCGGCGGTCCTCCGGCTTGCGCCGGAGTGTAAACGGTTACACAATGTCGGCGCCCACCGGAAGTTTTCCCGGGCAGGAGGCCCAGTGTGACCACCATTCGCGACGTCGCCAGGAAGGCCGGGGTCTCGGTGGCCACCGTGTCCCGCGTGATGAACGGCTCCGGGCCAGTGTCTGCGTCCGCGGCCCGCCGCATCCACGACGCCGCCAGCGCGCTCCGCTACGTGCCCCACGTCGGCGCGCGCTCCCTCATCACGGCCAAGACCAACACCCTCGGCGTGCTCCTCCCGGATCTCTATGGAGAGTTCTTCTCCGAACTGATCCGGGGGATTCAGCTGGCGGCCCAGGGGCAGGGCTATCACCTGCTGTTCGCCAGCGCACACGGCGGCAAGACCGAGATCCGCAGTGCCATCCGGGCGATGCGTGGCCGGGTGGACGGTCTCATCATCATGTCGCCGCACGTCGACGGCGAGACCCTGGTCGAAAACTTCCCCACGTCGGTGCCGGTCGCATTGCTGAGTTGTGGCGTGCGCGGGACGCGCTACCCGGTGATCGACATCGACAACGCGAGCGGCGCGCGGGAAGTGGTGCGATACCTGGTGGGGCTCGGGCACCGTCGCATCGCGCACATCACCGGGGCGGTGGGCAACGTCGACGCCGCCGAGCGCCTCAAGGGGTTTCGCGCGGCCATGAAGGCGGCCGGCTGCCCGCGTGCCGACGGGCCTGAGATCGACGGTGACTTCACCGAGGCCGCGGGGTATCGCGCCGGCGAGTTGCTGCTGCGCCTGTCCCCACGCCCGACCGCGGTGTTCGCGGCCAACGATGCCATGGCGCTCGGCGTCATGGGTGCGCTCCGCGAAGGTCGTCTGCGCGTCCCCGAGGACATCAGCGTGATCGGCTTCGACGACATCCCGGTGGCGCGCTACGTCCACCCCACGCTCACGTCGGTGCACGTCCCGATCGCCGAGATGGGCGAGCGGGCGGCGACGCGCATGATCCGCGCGCTCGCCGGACCGGAACCGATGGAAGCACGAGTCGAGCGCATCCCGACGCGGCTCGTGGTACGCGGTTCGTCAGGACCTCCACCCACCTCCCTCCACAGGAGACGCAGCACATGAGTCTCATCAAGTCGTTAGGCACGTGGGTCGCCCTCGCGGCGACCCTGGGTCTGGCGGCGTCCGCCGACGCGCAGACCACGACGGGTTCGATCCGCGGATACGTCCGCGGTGACAACGGTGCCCCGGTCGCCGGCGCCACCTTGCAGGCGCGCAACATCGCGACGGGCGCCCTTCGCCTCGCGACGACCAGCGAAAATGGCTACTACGCTCTCGTCGGCCTCGTGCCGGGCGACTACGACGTGACGGCGCGTCGCATCGGCGTGGAGCCGCAGACGCGCCGTCAGCGGGTACAGATCGGCGAGGCGCTGAGCATGGACTTCGACCTCCGGGCGGTGGCGACGCAGCTGGCCGCGGTGGCCGTGCAGGCGGCATCGACGCGCGACGAGCGCACGTCGGAAGTGGCGACCAACGTGTCCGCCGAGCAGATCGCGGCGCTGCCGAGCACCGATCGCAACTTCCTCGCTCTGGCGCAGCTGGCACCGGGGGTGCGCATCATCGGCGGGCGTCGCGAAGGGACGTCCAAGTCGTTTGCGGCCGGCGCGCTCCCCGCGCAGAACATCAACGTGTTCATCGACGGCGCGAGCTACAAGTCGGACGTGCTGCCCAGCGGCCTGAATGGACAGGAGGCCTCCCGCGGGAATCCGTTCCCGCAGGTCGCGGTGCAGGAGTTCCGGGTCCTGACCAACAACTACAAGGCGGAGTACCAGAAGGCGTCCAGCGCGATCATCACCGCGACGACCAAGTCCGGTACCAACGAGTGGCGGGGCAGTGCCTTGTACGCCGGCCAGACCAAGGGGCTCATCGCGCTCGACGAGTTCCAGCGCAGAGCAAAGAAGCGCGCCGATTCGCTCGGGCAGACCTTCAACATCTCCGACTACCGGCGCGACCAGACCGCGCTCTCGATCGGCGGCCCGATCGTGAAGGACAAGTTGTTCTTCTTTGGCGCCTGGGAAGGCAACTACCAGGACCGCTCGAACATCGTGACGTTCGGCGCGCAGGCGTCGCAGTATCCCAACGTCTTCAGCGGCAGGGACGGGTTCTTCGTCTCACCGTTCCGGTCGAACCTCGGCATCGCCAAGGTCAACTGGGTGCAAAGCCCGAAGAGCTCGTTCGAGTTCAGCTACAACCTCCGGCACGAGACCGACATCCGCGGGTTCGGCGGCCAGACGTCGTACGAGGCTGCGGAAAACGTGAAGGTCGATGTGAACACGGCGATCCTCAAGCACACGTTCGCCTCGGGGAACCGCCTGAACGAGGCCATGATCTCGTGGCAGGGTTCGACGTGGAACCCGGTGCCGCGCGACGATGAGACAATCGGCCTGAACTACCAGGGCATCGGCCGGGTGGGAGGGCGCGACTCCTATCAGGACTTCGACCAGCGGCGCCTCTCGTTCCGCAACGACCTCACCTGGTCGGGGTTCACCCTGGGTGGTTCGCACGTCATCAAGGTGGGCGCGAACTTCGACGCCAATCAGTACGACGTGCAGAAGTTCTTCAACGGCAATCCGTTGTTCGAGTTCCGGGCGACCGAGAACTTCGCCTTTCCGTTCCAGGCGAGGTATGGATTCGGCAACCCGAACATGAACACCAGCAACACGCAGATCGGCGCCTACGCACAGGACGACTGGAGCCCGACCGACCGGCTCACGCTCAACCTCGGGCTGCGCTGGGACTATGAGTCGGATATGCTCAACAACGACTACGTGACGCCGGCGAACGTGCGCGCGGCGCTGGGCTCGCGCCTGCCGGCGAACTTCTTCACCGACGGTGACGATCGGCCGGCGTTCATGAAGGCGTTCCAGCCGCGCGTGGGCTTCAACTTCGCGGTGGACCCGGCACGCCAGACGACCCTGTTCGGCGCCTTCGGTGTGTACTACGACCGCAGCAATTACAACAACGGGCTGGACGAGAAGTTCCGGCTCCAGTACCAGGTACTCACGTACCAGTTCTCGACCGACGGGCTGCCGCGCAATGGCGCGCCGACGATCGTCTGGAACCCGAGCTACCTCTCGAAGGCGTCGCTCGACCAGCTGGCCAACTCGCCAAACCGTCCGCTGCCTGAAGTGTTCCTCATGGACAACAACGCCAAGCCGCCCTATTCGCACATGTGGACGGGCGGGGTGCGACATGCACGGCGCAACGTCGTCGGTTCGGTGACCTTCACCGGTGTCCGCGGCTACGACGGCTTCACGTGGATCCGGGCGAACCGCCGCGCGAACGGCACGTGCTGCGACCCGGTGCCGGGATTCGCGAACGCGTTCATCTCGAGCAGCGCCCTGCGCACGTGGTACGATGCGTGGATCTTCCAGCTGGAAAAGCCGTACCGGTCGCAGGGCCCCAAGGCGTTTGCGGTGGGCGGTGGCGTGACGTACACGCTCGCCAAGGCCCAGCAACTCGGCGGTGACCTCTTCTCGCTCGACTTCAACACGGTCAATGACTATCCGCGCTGGGGCACCAGCCGGAACCAGCGGCACACCATCGTCGGCAACTTCATCATGGACCTGCCATGGGTGTTCGGCACGCAGTTCAGTGGAATCGTCAACCTCGGCTCGGGTGACAAGTTCAGTATCAACGATTGCACCAACCAGGCAACGCAGAACCGCTGCCTTTTCATCCCGGGCAGCGGCAGCATCGATGAGAAGTGGAAGTCGAGCTTCCTCGGTGCTGGCCATTGGGGATTCAACAACACCGATCTGCGTCTCGCGAAGTTCTTCCCGCCGTTGCGCGGCAACCGTGTCGGTGTCACTGCCGACCTGTTCAATGCCTTCAACGTTGTGAACTACGGCTTCGGAACACAGCAGATCAATCAGGCTGGACAAGCGCCAAACCCAAACTTCGGTGTCCCTGATCGAGTCGTGACGGATGGTCGGCGGTTCCAGCTAGGAGTGCAGGTTGACTGGTGACGCTGCTGGCGTCGGCTCGGCGAGCTGAACATCTGCGTTGTTTTGGAGGTCCTGTAGCCGTCGCTGCCAGGTTCGCGCGCGTGCGCTAGTCGCGCTTCGTGGCTCCTCCTGGGTTGGTGAGGGCACGCACGGATGAACACCGAGCCTCGCGTTACCGTGTCACGCCCCACTCATGAAGGGTGGGGCCGCGACGGGGAGGGAACGATGCCCAGATCGTTAGGTGTAGCGTGTGTGTTTGGCATTCTTGGAGTTGCTGCCTGCGGAACCGATGGTCCATCTGCGATTGCTGCTGAGCAGCAGTCGCCACGCGGGTAGCTGATTGCCATGGGGTTCAGGCGCGATATGATCGAGGATAGAGGGGATCATTTCATGGTGGAGGGAGACATCAGGATCTCGAAGGAGGCGGTGCCTCGGTTGGCTGCTCGTCGGCCGCTGAGCACGATGGAAGTCGTTCGCTGGAAACAGACGGCCGGCCAGAGGCAGTACATCACCAACGTGGTGGTGGGGGGAAGTCAGGTGTCCAGCATCGCGGTCAGCCTCAATGGGTTGGCTTCAGTCTCCGCCTGGCAAACGGCGGCCCGAGAAGCCATGTCAGAGTGGAACCGACTCAACTGCTCAGAGATCAAGTTCGTGGAGAGCCATCCCGGGGACATCACCATGGTTGTCGACTCCCTGCCGGGCGCCACAGGCTTGGCCGCCTTTGGGACGTTCCCTGCCGATGGGCCGGGGAATGGTGAGCCTGGCGATACGATCACTGTAAACAAGGCATATCAGCTGACGCCGAACAACGCGTCGACCCGGAAGCTCGTGATGGCGCACGAACTTGGCCACAACATCGGCTTCAGGCACACAAACTGGTATTTGCTCTATGAGACAGGGTCGAGCTACGGGGCCGTCAGGGTGGCGGGCACCCCCGATAGCGCTTCGGGCGATCCGGCCTCGATCATGAATGGGGGGAGCCCGACCTCCAGCTGGAACGGACTTAGTATCCACGACAAGACCGCGGCTACTACGGTGTATCCGCAGACCTGCGTGTCAGCTGGCCTGTCATCTCCAAGCCCTCTTGGCTCGATGACCGACTGTACGTTCACTGCCAGTGCCTCCGGCGGGACAACGCCGTACACCTACCATTGGTCGGTCACGAGCCTCGGTGGGTACAGCTTCTCGCCTTCCAACCAGTTTGGAAGCTCCACGACGTTCACCACCAAGCTCTACAACACATCCTACTCTGACTCCAACTACCTCATTGCCATGTGGGTATTGGACGCCAACGGAAAGTCGGCCCAGATCGATCAGAACCTATCTGCAGCGGGATATGGCCAGAGTTACGACTATTCGAGGTGCGCTTAGCGAACGTCGCTGCGGGTCGGCGATCGTGTGCCGTGTGGGCGGGGCGTCGAGGCGGACCGCCCTTGTCATAGCGGTCGCAGGAACCGTTCTGCATGTCACGGCGTGCACGAGTGTGGCACATGGCACGGCGGACCAAGGGGCTACCGTGGCTGACGCCGCGCTGCTCGACACCGTGCAGCGCCGCACATTCGACTTCTTCTGGGAGACGACGAACCCGGCAAACGGGCTGGTGCCCGATCGCTGGCCGACGCCGAGCTTCTCCAGCATTGCTGCGGTTGGCTTTGGCCTCACCGCCTACGGCGTCGGCGTGGAACGCGGATGGATCACGCGCGACCAGGCCGTGCAGCGCGTGCTCACCACGTTGCGTTTCTTCTGGACCGCACCACAGGGACCAGCGGCCGCGGGCACGATCGGGCACAAGGGGTTCTTCTATCACTTCGTCGACATGCAGACCGGCGCACGCTTCCGCGACGTCGAGCTGTCCACCGTCGACACCTCGCTGCTCCTGGGTGGCGTGCTCTTCTGCCAAAGCTACTTCACGCGGGACACGCCGGACGAGCGCGCCATCCGCGCCTACGCCGATTCGCTCTATCGGCGCGTGGACTGGAGCTTCGTCCAGCCCAACAAGCCGCTGGTGAACCACCGCTGGAAGCCCGAAGACGGCTATTCGCGCAACGACTGGCGGGGCTATGACGAGTCGATGATCCTGTACGTGCTCGCGCTGGGATCGCCCACGTACCCGATCGACGCGGCCGCCTGGAACGCCTTCCACGCGACCGATCGCTGGCTGACCTTCGAAGGGCAGGAGCACGTGAACTTCGCCCCGCTCTTCGGGCACCAGTTCTCGCACGTCTGGATCGACTTCCGCGGCATCCGCGACGACTACATGCGCGCGCGCGGCATCGACTGGTTCGAGAACTCGCGCCGAGCCGTGGTGTCGCAACGTGCGTACGCGATCCGCAACCCACGAGGGTTCCGTGACTACTCCGCCAACGTCTGGGGACTCACCGCCGTCGACGGGCCGGTGAACGACTCGCTCACGATCGACGGCAAGGGCATTCGCTTCTGGACGTATTCGGCCCGCGGAGCCGCTGCCACCGAGATCCGCGACGACGGCACGATCGGGCCCACGGCGGCGGTGTCGTCGATGCCGTTCGCGCCGGACCTCGCGATCGCCGCGATGCGCACGATGCGGCAGACGTATGGCGATCATCTCTTCCAGAAGTACGGCTTCCTCGATGCATTCAACCCGACGCTGCGCGACCCGGCAACGCGCGTACAGGCGGGGAAGATCGTCCCGGGTGTCGGCTGGTTCGACGACGACTACCTCGGTATCGACCAGGGTCCGATCGTGCTTATGATCGAGAACTACCGCTCGGACCTGGTGTGGCGTGTGATGCGCTCCAATCCGCACATCGTCCGCGGCCTGCGCCGAGCCGGGTTCCGCGGCGGTTGGATCGATCAGGCACCGCCGGCGTGATGAGCGGCAGCGCACTGCGCCGCGGGCTGGTCGGTGCGCTGGTGATCGTCGCAGCGTGCGGGCGCGCTCGCGCGCCATCCGGTGACGTGCAGTTGACCATGTGGGCCTTCGGGCGCGAAGGCGAGGTCGTGCAGGAACTCATGCGCGACTTCGAAGCCGCGCACCCGGGCATCCGCGTCAAGGTGCAGCAGATCCCGTGGATGGCGGCGCACGAAAAGCTGCTGACCTCGTACGTGGGCGAGATGCTGCCCGACATCGCCCAGCTTGGCAACACGTGGATCGCGGAGTTCGAGACGCTCGACGCGCTCGCGCCGCTGGATTCGCTGATCGCCGGAAGCCGATCGCTGTCGCGAGCGGCGTTCTTTCCGGGTATCTGGGCCACGAACGTGGTCGCCGGTCGCACGTTGGGCGTGCCGTGGTATGTCGATACGCGGCTGCTGTTCTATCGTCGCGACCTGTTCGAACGCGCCGGGATCCTCGCGCCGCCGAGCACATGGGACGAGTGGCTCGTTGCCATGCGACGCGTGAAGCAGCTCACCGGCACGCCGTACGGCATCTTTCTGCCGCTCAGCGAGTGGAACCCGCTGGTCATCTTCGCCATGCAGGCAGGCTCGCCGTTGCTGACGCCGGGCGGCCTGCGCGGTGCGTTCACCGACGCACCGTTCCGCGACGCGTTCGCGTTCTACGCGCGCATCTTCGACGAGGGGCTCGCGCCGCGCGCCGGCCAGCAGCAGCTCGCCAACGTACATCAGGAGTTCGCGCGCGGAACGTTCGCGATGTACATCACCGGCCCGTGGCAGCTCGGCGAGTTCGCCACGCGCATGCCTCCTGCCCTTCGGGGCGCGTGGGCAACGGCGCCGATGCCCGGCCCCCGCGGGGACTCGTCAGGCATCTCGATGGCCGGAGGATCGTCGCTGGTGATGTTCCGCGGCAGCCGGCATCCGGCCGAAGCCTGGGCGCTCATCGAATGGCTCTCACAGCCTTCGACACAGCTCGAGTTCTACCGGATCAGCGGCAACCTCCCGCCAACCTACGCCGCCTGGCAGGACCCACTCCTGGCGAACAACGCGCACGCCGCCGCCTTTCGCACCCAGCTCGACCGCCTGCGGCCGCTGCCGGCCGTGCCGGAGTGGGAACAGGTCGCCACCAAGGTCATCGAATACCAGGAACGCGTGGTGCGGGGCGTGTTGACCATCGATCAGGCGGTGGTGGCAATGAATCGCGACGTCGATCGGTTGCTGGAGAAGCGCCGCTGGATCGCCGAGCGGGGTCAGGGGGCGGATCCACGATGAGCGGAGACGTCCGGAGCACGGCTGAGCACGTGGCCGAGGCCATGAAACAACAAGGCGCCGCCGCGCACCATGTCGAAGGCGTGACGAAGGGCCGGGACGGTGGTGGGCGGCAGCGGGCGGCCTGGGGATTCCTTGCGCCAGCGCTCGCGCTCATCGGCGTCTTCTTCTTCGTGCCCGTCGTCGCGGCGCTCCTGCTCAGCTTCACCGACTTCGACCTATATGCGCTCGCCGACCGTGGTGTCCTCCGGGTGATCGGGCTGGCGAACTACCATCAGCTGCTCACCAACCCGGACTTCCTCGGCGCCCTGCGCAACACGCTGTTCTACGGGCTGATCGGCGGACCGCTGTCGGTTGCGGTGTCGCTCGGCGCGGCGCTGCTCGTGAACGCACGGCTGGCGCCGTTCCGGGGCTTCTTCCGCACGGTCTACTTTGCGCCCTACGTGACCACGCTCGTGGCGGCGGCGGTGATCTGGCGCTTCATGCTCCACACGCGCTACGGCCTCGTCAACCACGGACTCGGCGCGTTAGGCATCGGTCCCGTCGACTGGCTGGGCGATGCGCGGTGGGCGCTCCCGGCGATCGTGCTCATGTCCATCTGGAAGAGCTTCGGATACAACATGGTCATCTTCGTGGCGGGGCTGCAGACGATACCCGAAGAGCTGTACGAGGCCGCATCGCTCGACGGCGCGAAAGGCTGGACGCGCTTTCGGCACGTGACGCTGCCCATGCTCGGGCCGACGCTCGGGTTCGTGTCCGTCATCACGCTCATCAACTACTTCCAGCTGTTCGCCGAACCGTACGTGATGACGCAGGGTGGTCCGCTGCGGAGCACGACGAGCCTGGTCCTGCTGATGTACGAGGAAGGGTTTCGCTGGTGGCGCATGGGCGTCGCCGCGGCCGTGGCCGTCGTGCTCTTTGCTCTCGTGCTGGCCGGTACCCTGCTGCAGCGGCGCCTGATGCGCGAGGACGCGTGAGCGTGCGACGGCGCCGGATCGTCCTGCTGCTGGCGCTTGGCGTGATCGCCGTCCTTGCCGTGGCGCCGCTGCTCTGGATGCTCTCCCTCTCGCTCATGCCGACGGGCGAAGCCAACGCGTTCCCGCCACGGCTGCTGCCCACACGCGTGACCTTCGAGCACTACCGCACGCTGTTCACGCGCATGGACATGTGGCGCTACGTCGCCAACTCCGCGTTCCTCGCTTCGACCGTGACGCTCATCTCCGTGCTCCTGAACGGCATGGCAGGCTACGCGTTCGCGAAGCTCCGCTTTCGCGGCCGCGACGGCCTCTATCGCGCGCTGGCCGGAGCGCTCGTGATCCCGGGCCAGGTGACCATGCTGCCGCTGTTCCTCATGGTGAAGCAGCTCGGGCTGGTGAATACGTGGGCCGGTGCGATGATTCCCTGGCTGGCCTCGATCTTCGGCATCTTCCTCGTCAGGCAGTACGCGTTCTCGATTCCGGAGGATCTGATCGATGCCGCGCGGGTGGACGGGGCGAGCGAGTGGCGCATCTTCCGGAGCATCGTGGTGCCGGTCATCCGGCCGATTCTGCTCACGCTCGCCGTGTTCACGTTCATGGGCGCGTGGAACGACTTCCTGTGGCCCCTCATCGTGTTGAGCAACGATCAGCGATACACGCTCCCCGTTGCCCTGGCCAACCTCTCGCTCGAGCACGTGCAGGATACGGAGCTGATGATGGCCGGTGCGGTGCTCACCGTGTTGCCGGTGCTCGTGCTGTTTCTCGCGATGCAGCGCTACTACATGGACGGCATCACGGCCGGGAGCGTGAAGTGACGCGGCCTGCACGGTGTGGCAACGCGCGCATCCCACTGATGCCGGCCGGAAGCAGCGGACAGACCCGCGCGCCGGCCTGCCGGTGCGGTGATGAGGGCTCTGAGCCGGGCTGGGTCGGCCGTTGGTCAGTCGCCGTTCGAGAGGGCCTCGCCGTGGGAGCGGATCACGTCCCGGTAGAAATGCGCGCTGTCCTTGGGCGTGCGGGCGAGCGTTTCGTAGTCGACGTGGACGATCCCGAAGCGCTTGGAGTAGCCCAGGCTCCATTCGAAGTTGTCGAGCAGCGACCATGCGAAGTATCCGCGCACGTTCACGCCCGCGGCCATGGCCTCGGCGACGGCGCGCAAGTGTGCACGGAAGTACGCCACGCGCAACGGATCCTGCACGCGACCGTTGCTGGCCTTCGGCGGGTCGTAGAAGGCCGCGCCATTTTCGGTTACGTAGAGCGGAATGTCGCCGTACCGATCACGGAACCAGCACAACGTGCGCGTGAGGGCTTCGGGGAACACCTCCCAGCCCGTCTCGGTGTAGGTCGCGTGGGGCTGCTTCACGTACGCGGCCCGAACCGGGTGCGCCGAAGGCTCGTCGCGGATCACGCCGCGCGTGTAGTAGTTGATGCCCACGAAGTCGAGGGGCTGCCGGATGAGCGCAAGGTCGGCGGGCGCGTGCGCGGGCCACGCGTCACCAAAGACGTCGAGCATCTCGGTCGGATAGGCGCCGCAGATCGCCGGGTCGAGGTACTGTCGGTTCATGTACGCGTCGGCGCGCGACACGGCGGCCGCGTCGGCCGCGGAGTCGGTGGCCGGATACTTGGGCTCGATGTTCACGACGAGGCCCACGGACCTGGCGCCGGCGGCGCGCAACGCCTGCACGCCGGCACCGTGCGCCCGCATCAACTGATGCGAGGCGATCGGCGCCTCGAAGCGATTGCGATGTCCCGGCGCGAGGGCGCCAAAGAGGTAGCCGCCGTCGGTGACGACCCACGGCTCGTTGAGCGTCGCCCACATCCCCACACGGTCACCCAGCGCGTGACCCATCACCGACGCGTAGTCGGCGAACCAGTCGGCGATGTCACGATTGAGCCACCCGCCGCGATCATCCAGGGCTGCCGGGAGATCCCAGTGGTAGAGCGTGGCGTTCGGCGTGATGCCCGCGGCGAGCAGCGCGTCGACGAGTCGACGGTAGAAGTCGAGGCCCTTCTCGTTCACGCGCCCGGTGCCTTCGGGGAGCACGCGCGACCACGAGATGCTGAACCGGTACGCGTTGAGGCCGAGGTCGCGCATCAGCGCGACGTCGTCGGCATAACGTCGGTAGTGATCGCAGGCGACGTCGCCGGTTTCGTTGTTGGCCGTCAGACCGGGGGAGTGAGCAAATCGATGCCAGATGCTCGGTCCCGCGCCATCGGCGAGGGGAGAGCCTTCAACCTGGTACGCCGACGTCGACGCACCCCAGAGGAAGTCGGGCGGAAATCGCATGGGTCCCGTCACGGGAGGCAGAATGGCGCGCGTTCGCGCTGAAAACGTTTCCAGAATATACGCGGCCAGCAAGGCTTCGCCGGCCGTGAACGACGTCTCCTTCGACGTGGCCGACGGCGAATTCCTGGTCCTCGTCGGACCCTCCGGGTGCGGCAAGAGCACGACCCTCCGCCTCATTGCCGGCCTCGAAACCCCCACGCGAGGGGACATCTGGATCGGAGATCGCCGAGTGACGGACGTTGCGCCCAGTGCCCGGGATGTCGCCATGGTCTTCCAGAGCTATGCCCTGTATCCGCACATGACGGTGCGCGAGAACATGGCATTCGCCCTCACCCTCCAGAAACAGCCCCGCTCCCGGATCCAGGATCGGGTGTCGCGCGCCGCCACCATGCTCGGCCTGGAGGCCCTGCTGGATCGCAAACCGCGTCAGCTCTCCGGAGGCCAGCGGCAACGCGTGGCCCTCGGTCGGGCCATCGTGCGCGAGCCGGCGGTGTTCCTCTTCGATGAGCCGCTGTCCAACCTCGACGCCGGCCTCCGGGCCCAGATGCGCCGCGAGCTGGCCGCGCTGCACCGCACGCTCGGCACGACCATGATCTACGTCACCCACGATCAGGTCGAGGCCATGACCCTGGGCCAGCGCATCGCGGTCATGCGCGAGGGCAGGCTGCTGCAAGTCGACACCCCGCGCCGCCTCTACGATCACCCGGCCGATCGGTTCACCGCGGGCTTCATCGGGACACCGGGCATGAACTTCGCCCGGGGCACGATCGATCCGGTCGCGGGTGGTGTGCGGCTGCACGCGGCGCCTGACACCGTCGTTTCATGGCAGGGCAGCGGAGCGGCCAGCGCCCGACTGGGGGCCATCGAGGTCGAACTCGGAGTGCGCGCCGAAGACCTCGAGGTCGTCGAGCCGACGGTCGAGCGCAGCGCGAATCGCGTGAACGGCGTCGTGGACTATGTGGAGACGCTCGGGAGCGACCTGCTGGTGCATGTAGCGGTGGGGCGTCGAGTCGGGGAGAAGGGCGCAACGCTGCTGGCGCGCGCATCAGCGCGCGACAGGCGCGTGGTGCTGGTGGGCGATGCCGTCGAAGTGCAGGTGGCTTCGGCGAGGATTCACCTGTTCGACGTCGCTTCGGGCGCGCGCCTGGCCGAGTAGCGGTCGCGGTCAGGGTACACGCGGAGCAGTCGGGCTGGCTGGCGGTCGTTGCCTGGCGAGCGCGCGCGAATGAGCGTGCGGGGGCTGATGGCTGTTGCCGCTGGCTGCGCGCGATGATCAACCCACCGAAACGCCGTTGACACTGTTGTGCGCGCGGGTGATCGGCTCCGGCGCATGGATCACCGCTGCCCCGAGCGCTGCCGCTCGTTGCGCGCGAGGGTGGTCGACCCAGCTGACGGCTGTTGCCGTGGACGGCACGGAGAGGCGTGCCGATCGGAGCCGGGGAGTCGCTATGTTTCTGCACGCGCGGCACATCCCGTCGCCGTCCGACAAACTCTCCAGAATTCATGATCCATCCCTGGCGCGACCTCCAGCCCGGTCACCATCCCCCCGACGAAGTGACCGCGGTCATCGAGATCCCGCGCGGCAGCCGCAACAAGTACGAACTCGACAAGGAGAGCGGCTTCTTCAAGCTGGATCGCGTGCTGTACTCGGCGGTCCACTACCCTGGTGACTACGGGTTCATTCCGCGCACGCTGCACGAAGACGGCGACCCGCTCGACATCATCGTGCGCATCGACGAGCCGACGTTTACGGGTTGTCAGATCGCCTCGCGGCCGATCGGCGTGCTCAAGATGCTCGATCGCGGCGAGCCGGACGACAAGATCCTCGCCGTACCGGCGGCCGATCCGTTGCACCAGGAGTGGTTCGACATCGCCGACCTGCCGCAGCATTACCTGAGCGAGGTCGAGCACTTCTTCCAGATCTACAAGGATCTGGAAGGCAAGCGCATGCAGATCGTGGGGTGGGAGAAAAGCGACGTGGCGATGCAGGTGGTCATCGAGTGCATCGAGCGCTATCGGGTGACGTACCTGGAAACGGGACCGTAGACGCACGACGACAAGAGCGGCGCTCAGACCTGCCGCAGCGTCACCAAACGTCATTCAGCAGGCAGAGGTGCTCCTGAACTTGCCGGATTCAGCGGCAAGGACAAAGGAGATTCCGCGAGGAGCGCCTCCGGCAACGGCACAGGCCGTTCAGCTCGAGGCGGGCCACCGGTGATCAGCCGGCGTGACCGCCTGCCGATGCGCGCGAAAGGGAGGGTGCGCGCCAGATTTCCTCTGTACGTGCGTTGTTACTTGCGCTTTCCGTGCCTGACGCTGGTGTCCGCGTCGGGCACCGGGACGGCTACCGGGGCCGCCGCGCGCTCTGCCAGCCCAAAGTCCCAGAGCAGCGTTCCGCCGATGGCGCCGATGATGGGGCCGATCCAGTAGGCGAGGTGGCCCTCCCAGATTCCCGAAGCCAGTGCCGGGCCTAACGAGCGCGCGGGGTTGAGCGAGGCACCGGTGAGCGGCCCGATGCACAGGATCAGGGCGCCGACGATGAATCCGACGACGACACCGACGATGGGCGGCCTCGCGCCGATGGCCCCGAGCCCGCAGACCGTGATAGCGAGCATCGCGGTGGTCACGGCTTCGAGGGCGATCCCGCTGGCGAGGGACACGTCGAGCGAGAACTGCGTACCGCCGAGCCGCGTGGCCTGGGCCACCTCGGGGGGAAAGGTGGCTGCCAGCAGGTAGGCGCCCGAGATGGCGCCGGCGAGCTGTGCGGCGACTTTCACCGCGCCGTCCATCGGCTTCGTGCGTCGTGTGAGCACAAAGGCCGCGGTGAGCGCGGGATTGAAGTGCGCGGACACGGCAGCGAGCGCCGCGATCACGCCGGCCAGTGTCATCGCGTAGGCGATCCCGGCGGCCAGCAGCGACGCCTGGCTCCCGGAATGGGAGGACATCATCAGCGATCCGCTGCCGACGAACACGATGGCGAACGTGCCGATGAACTCCGAGATTGCGGCGCGACGATGGGTGACCATGCAGGCCTCAGTGGGCGGGTGGCCGGCGAAGCTACGCCGACCTGTGCGGTCGGACCAGATGGAGGGTCAGCTGCCGCCCTGGTCGGAACGGCGCATCACGAGCGCTGCGTTGATGCCGCCAAAGCCGAACGAGTTGGAGATCAGCTGCGTGATGCGCGCCGGGCGGCCGTTCCCCGGGACGAAATCCAGGTCGCACCCTGGGTCGGCCGAGCGAAGGTTGACCGTCGGAGGGAGCCACTCCCGGTCGAGGGCGAGGGCGCAGATCGCCGCCTCGATCGCGCCCGACGCGCCTAACGCATGACCGTAGTACCCCTTGGTGCCTGACACGGGGATCGCGCCCGCGTGCTCGCCCAGTGTGGCCTTGATGGCGAGGGTCTCGGTGGGGTCGTTGAGCGGCGTGGACGAGCCGTGGGCGTTCACGTAGTCGATCTCGCCCGGTGCGGCGTGCGCATCGTCGAGCGCGAGCTGCATGGCGCGGGCGGCCTGCACGCCATCCGGTCGCGGCGCGGTCATGTGGTGCGCATCGTTGGTCATGCCGAAGCCGAGCATTTCCGCGTACACGGGAGCGCCGCGGGCAATCGCGCGATCGCGCGCTTCGAGGATGAGCACCGCCGCCCCCTCACCCATCACGAACCCGTCGCGGTCCCTGTCGAACGGGCGCGAGGCCGAGGCCGGGTCGTCGTTGCGCGTGGACATGGCCCGGATCAGCGAAAACGCGCCAAAACAGAGTGGCGCCAGCGGGGCTTCGGCGCCACCGCAGATCATGACGTCGGCGTACCCGTCCCTGACCTGCCGGAACGCCTCGCCGATCGCAATGGTGCCGGAGGCGCAGCTCATCGCATTGGTCGAGTTGGGGCCGTGTACGCCGAACTCGATGGCGATGTTGCAGCTCGCCGCCCCGCCGAACACGGTGAGCGCCAGCATGGCATCCACCGCGCGGAGTCCGTCACGGAGAAAGACCCCGAGCTGCTGTTCCGCGTATCCGACGCCGCCTAACGCGGTCCCCATCATGGCACCGATGCGATCGCGGTCTTCGGCGGCGAGGTCGATCCCGGCATCGTTGAGCGCGAGCCGCGACGCGGCCACGGAAAACTGGCCGAAGCGATCCAGCCGGCGCGCGCGGCGCGCCTCGATGAAGTCCGACGCGGAGAAGTCCGGCACTTCGGCGGCAATGTGCGATCGAAAGATCGACGGGTCGAAACGGGTGATCGGGCCCACGGCGCTGCGCTGGGCCCGCAACCCCGTCCACAAGCCATCGCGCGTCGTGCCGATCGGCGTGATCGCCCCGATCCCCGTGACCACTACTCGGCGTCTCGTCATGCGCCGACGCCCGTCGCGCGCGACACGCCTGATCCACGGCCCTCGGCTACGGCGGCAAGACCGGCCAGGGTTCGGCTCGCGATCCCGTGAACGAATATCGGACCGATCACCTGCGAGGCGGCCAGGCGCCCGATGACGGGCCAGCCCGGGCCATTCCACACGTGAAGGAGCGTCACGAGCGTGTCGTCCCCCTCGGATGCAAAGGCCCACTCCACGTCCATGCCGGTGGTGATGCCGCCGACGTGCCGAAACCGAATGGCAGGCCTCATCATGTCCACCGACATCTCCGAGAGCCACCACGTGGGCCAGTTCAGCGCACCGAACGGGCGGTTCGCGCTCATCTCCACGAGCCCGCCATCATCGCGCGCGCGCTCGCGGAAACGCACGAACCGATAGTGCGCAAGGTGTTCGGGCCAACGCTCCACCTCGCGCGCGACGTCGAAGACCGTGCGGACGTCCGCGCGGACGCGCTGGACGTCGACTGTCTCCATGGTTCGCCCCACCGGCATGGGGCCGATCGGATACGGATCTCGCAACGTGTCGGCTAATGAAATGTTGGGTGCCGGGGGGCGTCAGGTAGAACCCTGTTCGGCGGCGGGGCGTTCCCCGGCCCAGCTCGCTATGAGCCGATAGCCGAGTCGGCGCGTGACCATCGGTCGCGTCCCGGTGGCGTCTGTGACGAGCCGTTCGAGTTCGCGTTCCGTGAAGCCGCGCAGGACCGAGGTGACGCCATCGTGCCGGCTCACCGGATGGAAGCCCAGCGGGAACGAGGCGAGCCAGAGCCCGCCGGCCGCCACCCACGAGCGGCGCAGGTCGTGGATGATGACGCGGTATCTGGCGACGCGATGCAGCTCGCGCACGACGCGGGTGAGGTCGTCGCCGCTGAAGTGATGCACGAGGAGCGAACACACAACGACGTCGATCGCGCGATCGGCAAAGGGGAGGGCGAGCGCCGAGCCACAGACGCCGCTCCCGCGGCTCCCGCAGACTCGCGCCAATCGTTCGTCTACGTCGAGCGCAACCGATCGGATGTCGGTCGACGATCGTGCCGCGACGCGGTGCGCGAGGTCGAGGTTCTCGCCCGATCCACTCCCGACGTCGAGCAGCGAAAGCGAGGTCCCGCGAAAGGGCTCGAAGGCGGCGCGCAGGGCATGCGAGAGCGCGCGCGACCCGCCGAGCCAGCGGTTCGAGATGGCGATGTCCCGGTGCGAGCGACGACGCAGCGTCTCCGGCACGTCGGGCGCATCGAGAATCTCGTGGCCGCGCCGGCGAGCGGGGGCGAACATGCGTGCGGGCTCAGCGCTCCATGCGGCCGTAGGTTCCGCTCCAGTGCACCAGCGGGCGGCCTTCGGGGTCGTGCGATCCGCCGATCACTTCGCCGACGAAGATCGCGTGATCCCCGGCATCGAAGCGTTCGCGCCGACGACACTCGACCACCATGAGGGCGCCGTCGATCCGGGGCACCCCGCTGATGCCTGACGAGTGGGCGACGCCCTCGAAGCGGAGTTCCATCTCCTCGAGCGAGAAGCGGCGCGAGAGCGCGACCTGCGATTCGGACAGCACGCTCACCGCGAAATACGTCGCGCGATCGAGCACGTCGAGCATGGTCGCACTGCGGTCAACGCAGACGAGCACGAGCGGAGGAACGAGCGAAAGCGAGGAGAATGCGCTCACGGTCATGCCGTGCGGGCGGTCGCGGTCGTCGAGGGTCGTGAGAATGGTGACGCCGCTGGCGAAGCGACTCATCAGCTCCCGGAATCGATCGGGCGACAAGAACTGCTGCGACTCGGATGGGGTCATGCCGGGTGCGACGATGGTGCGTCGTCGCCGGCGCGGTCGGGCGCGCGGCCGGGAACGAGGAGTCGGAAAAGGAACCCAGGACGGAGCACGCGATCAGGTGGCACGAAGTCACCGGCGACGCCCACCAGAAGGTCGGCCATATCGCGTCGTCGCGCCAGCGAGTGCGCCACGTGTGTGAAGATCGCCGGCGCACCGACCGCGGCGCCCACGAGTCGCTCCACGCGCGCTTTGCCGCGGAACTCGTCGCGGCGCGCGCGGTCCCAGGCGGCGAGGGCCACCGCGGCGCGGCGGGCGTCGGCGTGGTTGCGCGCGACTTCGAAGGCGTACGGTGCGAGCAACTCCGCGCCGCGGAGCGCGGCGTAGATTCCTTCCCCCGTGAAGGGATCAAAGAAGTCGGCAGCGTCGCCAACGAGCGCGGCACCGGGGGCCCACGCGCGGGCCGCCCGCTGGTTGAACGGTCCGGTCACGACCACCGGTGACACGCGCTGTGCGCTGGCGAACCGCGCGTTGAGCGCGGCGTGACCGTCGAGCCAGCGTTCGAGAAACGCCGAGGGATCGCCGGACAGGTCGCGGGCCAGCGACGCAGGCACGACGACGGCCACGTTGGTGACGCCGTGTCCCACGTCGGCCAGCCCGGCGTACCCATCGGCAAACACGTGCATCTCGCCTTGCGGGCCGATGCCAGCAACACCTGTGTAGTGCGTGACCACGGCATAGCGGCGTGGCCACCGCCCCTGGCGCGCGAGGCCCAGCCGCCGTGATACCACGCTGCGCAGGCCGTCGGCACCGATGACGAGCGGCGCCCGCAGCGTCGTCGTGTGCGCGTCCCCGGTGACGACCACGCCGCGCACGGCCGCTCCGTCACGCACGAGGTCCCGGACCGCGACCCCTTCCTGGATCTGCGCGCCGGCTTCACGCGCCCGGTCGACCAGGATGGCATCGAGGACGGTGCGTCGCAGCGCCAGCCCGCGATCGCGAAAGCCGCGAAACCCGTGACGCGCCGCAAACTCGCCGAGGAACGCGGTGCCATCGGGTGCGGTGACACGCATGCCGGTGAGCTGCGCCGGGCCCGCGGCCTCGATCGCCGAAAGCGCACCGAGTTCATCGAGCAGCCGCGTGGCCTGCGGGCTGAGGTACTCGGCGCACGGCTTGTCGCGCGGAAATCGCGCGCGATCGACGAGGGTGACCTCGATACCGTTGCGGGCGAGGAAGGTTGCGGTTGCCGCACCGGCCGGGCCGGCCCCAACGACGATGACTTCCGCGTGCCGGCGATCGCTCACGTGCCCTCGATCATCGGAGCGAAGCGACCCACGCGGCGACCACGGCTCCCACGAGTGTACTCACGAGGTTCACGGTGTCGTTGGTCATGGCGGCCATTCCCCCGGCCCGCGTGGATGCTGCGCCGCAGCGGTGGACAGATTGTTCGGTGGTGCATCCGCAGGCCGGGCACCAGCGCCGCGCCTGCAGGGTGGCGCCGAGCAGCGTGTCTGCGACGGCGCCACTCACGCCGCCGGCAGCGATCGCCAGCGCCACACGAGCCTCAAACCCGACAACGACGGCGACCGTTCCCATCGCCGCGGCGCCGCCGAACATCGCGAGCGTGCCGACCCCGCTGATACCGCCCGATGTGCCCGGTGCGACCTGCCGGAACCCGGTGATCGAGCGTGGCGTGCCGCCGATGGCCGTCCCGATCTCGGTCGCCCACGTATCCGCCGTCGACGCCGCGATGGCCCCGAGCCCCGCCACCTGCACCACGGGATGGTCAATGACGAGGCTCGCCGCGCCAAACGCAGCGAAGACGCCACCGTTGGCCCCGACCTGCCACGCATCGCGGGCACCCGACTTCTCCACCACGTCGGCCGTGCGCGCCACCCTGGCCTGGCGCCTCCAGCGCGACAGCAACACCGAGGTGGTGAAGAACGTCAACAGGGCAGCCGCCCAGGTCCAACCGGCCGCGGTCGCAACGGTGCCGCTCACGAACGCGGCCAGAGCGCCACCCGTGGTGAGCAGGCGCGCACGGCGCGCGGTGAGCGTGATCAGGGCCGCGAATCCCGCGCCGGCGGCGAGGCGTTCGGGCAGTGTCACGAGGGCAGGGCGTGCATGACGCCAACGATGTGTCGGCAGCGGGGGTGGAATCAACTTGAAGCCCCCGTGAGCGGCCGTTAGCTTCGCACGCACGCTATGTCCGATACGGTCGACCCCCTGCTCCCCCTGTCGTTCCTCGAGGCGGTCCGCAACGTCGATACCCCGGTAGAGGACTTCGAGGCGGAGCTCGTGAGCGACCTGCGCAACAAGCGCCTGGGCCTGAGCGACACGATCTACAACCAGATCAAGCGGTTCTCGGAGGCGGTGCGCCGGGGCCAGCGCACGTCGTTCGAGGAGGCCACGGGGCTCGCCCGACTGCTGGGCCGACGACCGGACGCCGAGGCGGTATTCCGCGCGGCCGGGCGCCATCTGGCGGTGGAATCCTACCGCACGATCAACGGCGTCAGCCGCCGCGTAATGTTGCTGCTGCCGTCGATCCTGGCGCGACCGATCGCTCTGCGCAATACGCGCCGCCTCGCGCATCGTTACCTCAATGGGCGCATTTCGCGTGTAGGCGCGATGGTCTACCTCGAGGTGCCGTCCCCGGTGACCGCCGACGCCGCGGCGCGCTCGACAGGTTGCACGTACTACGAAGCGGGGCTCAAGGAGCTGCTGCGGCTGATGGTGAACAGCAGCGGGGCGGTGGAGCACGTCCGGTGCGCGGTGCGCGGCGAGGGCTCGTGCCAGTGGCGCGCCGAGTGGAAACCGTCCCCCAGGTCGGAGTAACGCATGCCAACGCTGACTCCGACGAGCCTGCCGGCCGTCCAGCAGGCCCTCAGGGACGCCGGCCTCGATGGGTGGCTCCTCTTCGAGTTCCGCGGCCTCAACCCGATCGCCCTGCAGGTGATCGGGCTCGATGCCTTCCTGTCGCGGCGGGTCTTTGTCTATGTACCGGCCGAGGGCGTGCCGGTGGCCATCACCCACCACATCGAGCAGACCGTGTGGCACGCCTGGCCGGCCGCGTGGCGTCGGGAGCGCTACAGTGCCTGGACCACACTCGAGGAACTCCTGCAGCAGATCGTTGGGGGCCGGCGCATCGCCATGGAGTACTCGCCGGGCAACGCTGTGCCCTTCGTCGACCGGGTGCCGGCCGGGATGCTGGAGATGATTCGCGGCATGGGCGCCACGGTCGTGTCCTCGGCCGACCTCGTCTCGCGCTTCAATGCCACCTGGAGCCCGGAGCAACTCGCGTCACACGAGCGCGCCGCCGAGCACCTCCGTCGCATCGCGCACGAGGCGTTCGCGTTCGCGGGCGATGAGGCTCGACGCGGCGCGCCCGTGCATGAGCACGAAGTCCAGTCGCGGATCCTCGAGGGCTTCGCGCGCGCGGGGCTCGAGACCTACTCGCCGCCCAACGTGTCGGTCGGCGCCAACGCAGCGGATCCGCACTACGAGCCCTCCGCCGACCACCCGCAGCTCATCACCTCGGGCAACATCGTGCTGATCGACCTGTGGGCCCGCGAGCCAGGCGGCGTTTACGCCGACCAGACCTGGATGGCAGTGCTTGGCGCGCCGAGCGAGCGCGCCCGGGAGATCTGGCTGGCCATTCGCGATGCCCGTGACGCCGCCGTCACCTACATTCGGGAGCGTCTTGCCGCCGGAGATGCGGTGAGTGGCGCCGCGGCAGATGACGCGGCGCGCGCGGTGATCACCGGCCGCGGATACGGTGACGTCTTCACGCATCGCACCGGGCATTCCATCGACGCGCGTGAGGTCCACGGCTCGGGGCCAAATCTGGACAACCTCGAGACGCGTGACCTGCGCACCCTCATCGATGGCGTCGGCTTCTCCATCGAGCCGGGGATCTACCTGCGCGGCGAGCTCGGCATGCGCACCGAGGTCAACGGTTTCATCCAGGGACGCGACCTGCTCATCACCCCGCGCGAGATCCAGGCCGAGCTGATCATCCTCTGATCGGTCGGAGCCGCGGCACCTCGGACTCACGCTCGGCCGACGTCAGCTCCACTGTCACGGTGAAGCCCACCGCCATGGCAACGGCGTCCGTGCCCGGTCCTTCCCCCTGACGCCGGCCGGCCGCACCTTGGCCGGATGACCGACCGGGAGTCCGCGCCGCGGAACCTTCGCCGCTCGCTGGGGGCGGGGTCCGCTGCCCTGATGGTGGTAGGAGGGATCATCGGGAGCGGGATCTTCTTCACGCCGGCCGAGGTGGCGCGCGCGCTGCCGAGTGGCGGATGGATCATGGGTGTGTGGGTGCTTGGCGGAGTCCTCGCCTTTGCGGGTGCGCTCACCTACGCCGAACTCGGCGCCATGCTGCCAGACGCCGGCGGCCCGTACGTGTACATCCGACGGGCGTTCGGGTCGCTGCCAGCCTTTCTCTATGGATGGATGGCGCTGATGAGCATCGCGTCGGGGGCGATTGCGGCGGTGTCGATGGGGTTCGCCGGCTACCTCGCGCAGTTCGTGGACCTCGAGGCTGTCGGCGGCCAGCTGGGTGCGGCCGCAGGGACGATCGCCGTGCTCACCCTCACCAACGTGTTGGGCCTTCGGCCGGGGCTCGTCCTCCAGAACGTGCTCACGACGGCCAAGATCGTGGCGCTGGCCGTGCTGGTGTGCGGTGGGTTGGTCGCATGGGCCGCGGTGGCCGATCCGCTGCCCGTGCCCGGTGCCCCGGCGCCCCGCGAGTCACTGGTGGCCGGGGCGGCCGCGGCGTTTGTCGCCGTACTGTTCACCATCGGTGGCTGGCAGCAGATGAACATGGTGGCGGGCGAGATCCGCGATCCGCAGCGCAGCATTCCACGCGCGCTCGTGGTCGGCGTGGCGATCGTGGTCGCGATTTACCTTGGCGCAAACGCGGTGTACCTGCATACGCTCGGCCGCGATGGCCTGGCGGCGAGCAGCGCGGTGGCGGCCGATGCGATGCGACGCATGGTGGGGCCGGTGGGCGCGACGTTCATCGCGCTGGCGGCGATGTTGTCGATTCTGGGTTTCGTGAATGTTGCGATCATCTCCAACTCGCGACTGCCGTACGCGCTGGCGGTCGACGGTTTGTTCGTCGCCATGGCCGGTCACGTGCATCCGCGACTGGGCACCCCGTGGGTCTCGATCCTGCTGCTGGGCGCGTGGTCCCTGGTGCTGCTCATCGGGAGTCGCGGCCGGATCGGGGATCTGTTGAGTGGCGTGGTGTTCGCCGACTGGATCTTCTTCGGCCTTGGGGCCGCGAGTGTCTTTGTGCTGCGCCGGACCGAGCCGCACCTGGAGCGTCCATATCGTGTGCCCGGCTATCCGCTGGTTCCGGGCCTCTTTGTGGTCGCGGCGGCGGGCGGCGTCGCCAGCGCCTTCATCGCGGCGCCCGGGATGTCACTCCTCGGTTGCGGCCTGTTAGGGGCAGGGGTGGTGATCTACGTCGCGACGCGTCGGCGCTCCAGCTGAAGGGTTCGCCGCCGTCGCCGCCGCAACAGGGGCGAGAGTAACGCGGTTCATCGTCAACTCACCCACCTCTCGCCACCTCGCGCTGTCCGGTCCGGGATCGCAGCCAGGACCATTTCGCATGCGCCCCGGTGCGCGTCGCGAACGCAGTGCCGCCAGACCGCGGCGGAAATGTCCGCGCGTTCGCGTGCGGGCGGTCAGGCGCCGAGCCAGCTCCGGATGCGGTACATCTCTTCGCTCACCGGTCGGCGCGACGCGTAGGCCTGTTCGATCCCGGCGAGCAACTCGGCGGCCGGCAGGTCGTGGTCTGCTCCCGCCGTGTTGAGCGTGTTGGACGTCCATTCCCGGATGCGGACCCGCCCGTCGCGCGGTCGGCCGATGAGCAGCAGGCGCTCCGGCGTGGCGGCATCGCCACCGACACGCAGGGTGAGGAACTCGTCTTCGGCGAAGGGCGTGCTCACGTCAGGTCAGCGCACCATCGACAACCATCGCGACAAAGAGCAGCGCGAGGTACAACAGCGAATACTTGTACACCCACCACGCTCGCTGCGTCCAGTTTGGCGTGTTGCGCATGCGCAGCACACCGACGAGCAGGATGCCGCCGAGCACGAGCGCCGCGGCCAGATACATGAGGCCAAAGGCGCCGTAGGTAACCGGAAGGACCGTCAGCGCGAGCAGGATCAGCGTGTACCACAACATCTGGTCCATGGTCTCGCGTTCGCCCCACACGAGTGGCGCCATCGGCACGCCGGCCCGTCCGTAATCCTTCTGCTTGAGCAGCGCCAGCGCCCAGAAGTGCGGCGGGGTCCAGAAGAACACGATGAGGAACAGGTAGATCGCCGTGAGGTCGATGCGACCGGTGACCGCGGCCCATCCGACGAGGGGCGGGAACGCGCCGGCCGCGCCGCCGATCACGATGTTCTGCGGCGTGGTCCGCTTGAGCCAGCGCGTGTAGATGACCACGTAGAAGTAGAACCCGCCGAGCGCGAGGGCGGCGGTCAGCGGGTTGATGAATCGCCCGAGGAGCCACGTGGCGCCGGTGGCCAGCGCGATGCCAAACGCGAGCACGGCGCGTGGTCCCATGCGACCGCTGGGGATCGGGCGAAGGCGCGTGCGCGACATGCGATCATCGATATCGCGGTCGACGTACATGTTCACCGCGTTCGCTCCGCCAGCCATCAGGTAGCCGCCGAGGGCAACGAGCAGCACATCGAGCGCGCTCGGCGTGCCGGCGACGAACATCGGTCCGATGGTCGTCAGCAGCAGCAGCGAGATGATGCGCGGCTTCGTGAGCGCGATGAAGTCGCGGAGCACGCCGGGTTCGGCGTCGGGTCCGGCGATGGGTTGGGCCATCGTCAGGCGCCCGCGGTGGGCATTCGAGCGGCCGGTGGGGTCGCGGGAATGCCGGGGTTCGAGGTCGGCGTGAAAACGGGGGCGCGAGGTGGAATCGCGCGCCAGGTTGCGACGAGGAGCAGCGCCAGGGTGAGCGCCGGGAGCGCGATCCAGATGATCTCGCGTGCCCGACCGGCCGGCGTGTTCGATGCGGCCGGCGTTCGGCCCGCCAGTGCGTCGCGGAGGATGAAGATCTGCCCGACCACCGCGATCACGGCGGCGATGGCAAAGAGCGGAATGGTGAGCGTCGACGAGAGCACGAGCGTCAGGTAGGGCAGGCGCACACGGCAGCGCCGCACCCGGGAAAGCTCGCCGTTGCGACCAGGGTATTCAACCGACCGCACCTGACAGATCGGCCGCGTCAGGCTACCATTGGCCGCCATGACCTCACCTTCGCCAGACAGCCTCCCGCGACGCCTCGGCCTCTGGAGCGCCGTGGCGGTCGTCGTCGGTTCCGCCATCGGCTCCGGGATCTTCCGTTCGCCGGCCGGCATCGCCGACCGGGTGCCTGGCCCCTTTCCGCTGCTCAGCCTGTGGGTGATCGGCGGACTGATCTCACTGTGTGGAGCGCTGACGCTGGCCGAGGTGGCCAGCGAAGTGCCAAAGACCGGGGGGATCTATGCTTTCCTCAAGGTCGGATGGGGGCGGTTGCCCGCGTTCCTGTTCGGATGGGCGCAGCTCACCGTGGTGCGCGGCGCCGCGTTAGGCGCGATCTCCATCACCTTCGCGCAGTACTTCTGGCGCGTCTTCGGGTACGACCCGACCGTGGCGCCGTACGACAGCTGGGCGCGATATACCGCGGCCGTGGCGATTGTGCTCACGGCCGCGTTCAATATCCGGGGCGTCAAGATGGGCGCGGCGGTCGTGAACGTGACAACCATCGCCAAGACCGGCGGCCTCGCCCTCCTGATCATCCTGGCCCTGACGCTCGGACTGTCGCAGACCGGCGGAAATTTCACGCCGGCCATGCCGCAGGAAGTCGTGCCGGTGACGGCGTACGGCGCCGCACTCGTCTCCCTGTTGTGGGCGTACGACGGCTGGATGGACCTCTCGTATATCGCCGGCGAGGTCAAGGATCCGCAGCGCAACATGCCGCGCGCGCTGATCTACGGGACGCTGGCGATCATCGCCGTATTCGTGCTCGCCAACGTGGCCTACCTGGCTGTGCTCCCGATCAATGAGATGCGCGAGTCGCGCCTCGTGGCGGCCGACGTGGCGCAGAAGCTGATGGGGCAGGCCGGCGTGTCGTTCGTGGCGATCACCGTGATGGCCTCGACGTTCGGCACGCTCAACGCCGTCCTCCTTACGAGTCCGCGAATCCTGTTTGCCGCGGCGGAAGACGGCATGTTGCCGCGTGCGATCGCGAAGGTGCACCCGAAGTACCAGACGCCGTATGCCGCGATCGCGTTCGTCGCACTCCTCGGCATGACGTTCGTGCTGTTCATCGAATTCGAGAAGCTCGCCGACGCGTTCGTGTTCGCGATGCTGCCGTTTTACGCCGGGGGCGTCGCGGCCGTGTACAAGCTTCGGGCGCGTCCGGGGTACACGCCGTCGTTCCGGACCCCCGGGTACCCGTGGGTGCCGGCGATCTTCCTCCTGTCGGTCATCTACTTGCTGGCGAACGGGTTACTCGATCCCGGGACGCGCTACTGGACGCTCGGCATCTTCGTGGTCCTGCTGCTCGGGATCCCGGTCTATCACCTGTTCGTAGACCGACCGCGGTCGAGTTGACGCGACGAACCGACAGGCGGACGGGCTGACGGAGTGCCGTGACCAACCGGATACTTCCGGACCTGTGCACTCTCTGGAAACGCTGTAGGTTTCCCTCGCCTGTGATCTCCGTGACACTTCCGGCCATCCCGTCACGGCGACTGGCACCATCACGATCCCGGCCCCACGAGGGGCCGGCCTGATGTTTTCCGCTCCTCAGGATCCCCTCACATGACCAAGTTCCGTCAATGCAAGGCGATCGCCGCGATGCTCCTGGTCGCCGCGAGCGCGAGTTGGACCACGGCCGCTGCCCAGGGCGTCACGACGGGCGCCGTCGGTGGCGTGGTCACCGACAGCCTCGGTAACCCGCTCAGCGACGTCCAGATCCGCATCACCAACACCACGACCGGGTACGTGACCGGCGGTCAGACGCGCGCCGACGGCCGCTACTTCGTGCAGGGACTCGAAGTGGGCGGGCCGTACGAGATTCTGGCCCGCCGAATCGGGTTCGCTCCCGCGACCAAGAGCGGGCAATACGTCGCGCTCAGCCAGACCCTCCGCGCGGATTTCACGCTGACGCAGCAGGTGACGCAGGTGGCAGGCGTGACGATCACGGCGATCACCGGCACCGAGACGTTCACGCCGACCAACACGGGCGTGCGCACCATCATCTCGGACACCACGTTGCAGCGCGCCCCCACACTGACGCGCAACCTGGTCGACTTCATCAGGCTCACGCCGCAGGTTTCGGCGTCGGGCCCGGGCTTCTCCGGTGGCGGCATGTCGAACCGCATGAACAACGTGCAGATCGACGGCGCGTCGGAGCGCGACGTGTTCGGCCTTGGCTCGACCGGTCAACCGGGCGCCGAGGTGAATGCGAAGTCGGTGTCACTCGAGGCAGTGAAGGAGTTCCAGGTGCTGCTGGCGCCGTTCGACGTGCGGCAGGGCAACTTTGGTGGCCTCCTGCTGAACGCCGTCACCAAGAGCGGCACGAACCAGCTGCACGGCTCGGCGTTCTACTTCTATCGCAACGAGAAGTTCGGCGCCGATACATCGGTGCTTCGCGCCACGCCGTTCGATCGCACGCAGTACGGCTTCTCGCTCGGCGGTCCGATCATCAAGGACAAGCTGCACTTCTTCATCACGCCCGAGTTCCAGAAGGAAAACAGCCCGGTCACCGGCCCCTACGCCGGCCAGCCATCGGCGCAGATTCCGCGCTTTGCCATTTCGGACGCCGACCGCACGCGGTTCGAGTCCATCATGACGCGGCTGGGTGAGACGAGCCTCGGGAGCGCGGGAGCGGTGAACATCCCGAATCCGCTGAGCAACCTGTTCGGACGCCTGGACTATCGCATCAACGACGCGCACCGCCTCGTGTTCCGCTACAACTACTCGAACGCCGAGCGTCTGCGCCAGCAGAACAATCGTGGGTCGACGGCCGCGGTGTACTCGAGCAACTTCCACAACTTCAAGAACATCAAGAACGCGCCGGTGCTCCAGCTGTACTCGAACTTTGCGAACGGTTCGTCGAACGAGCTGTTCCTGAGTTACAACAACTGGTACAACCGCCGCACGCCGGTCTCGAGCTTCCCGCAGATCCGCGTCAACACGGTGGTCGGGCCCAACGGCAACGCCAGCATCCTCGCGGGCGCGGACCAGTTCTCGCAGGGCAACGAGCTCGACACCGAAACGTGGGAGCTGACCGAGAACTTCACGTTCCGCCCCATGGGTCGGCACACCATCACCGTCGGCACGCGCAACGAATATGTGAAGCTCCGCAACCTGTTCACGCAGTCGTCCTACGGCGTGTGGAGCTTTGCCAACCTCGACTCGCTCGACGCCGGCAACGCGAACTCGTTCCGCAAGGCGCTCATCCTGTCCGAGGGCGGCAACGTCTACTTCGATGCCCTGCAGAACGCGTTCTACGCGCAGGACTTCTTCCAGGTGAATCCGCGTCTCGCCATCACGGCCGGCTTGCGCTTCGACATCACGACGTACATGACGGACGTCGCGTACAACGCGGCGATCGACAGCGCGTATGGGCGCCGCACCGACAACGTGCCGGGCACCACGGTGCAGTTCTCGCCGCGACTGGGCTTCAACTGGGATCTCACCGGTGACCAGAAGAACCAGCTGCGTGGTGGTGTGGGCCTCTTCGTCGGCACGCCACCGTATGTGTGGCTCGAGAACGCCTATGTGAACTCGGGCAACTTCATCACCTTCCTCAACTGCAACACCAGCGGCAGCACGCTCACCGCGCCGGCGTTCAACAAGGATGCGAGCCAGGTCAACTCGTGCCGCAGCGCGACGCCGAGCAAGCCGATCGGCGACGTGAACTTCCTGGCGGACGGCCTCAAGTTCCCACAGCCGCTGCGCGCATCGCTCGGCTTCGATCGCCAGCTCCCCGGCGACCTCGTAGCGACCTTCGAAGGCCTGTTCTCCAAGAACGTCAACCAGCTGTTCTTCGTGAGCAAGAACGTCACGGCGCCGCTCGCGCAGACCGGGCAGGGTGGTCGCGTACTGTACGCGAGCGCGGTGAACACGGGCAACGGTCGCATCACGCTCACGCCGCCGGCGGCGGTCGTCGCCAATGGTGGCACGGGCCGATTCTCCACCGCGATCGACCTCCAGAACCAGAACAAGGACTACGCCTACAACCTCACCGCGCAGCTCCGCAAGCGATACTCGAACAACTGGGAAGCGCAGGTTGCGTACACCTACTCGCGTGCCCGCGACGTACAGAGCTTCTCCTCCAGCACGGCGATCTCCAACTGGCAGTTCGGGCGCACGCTCTCCGGACGGCAGGAGGATGCGTTCACCGGCGTCAGCCTGTTTGACCAGCCGCACAAGGTCATGGCCGCGGGTACGTACACCCTCCGGTGGCTCAAGCAGCGGCTCACCACCGACTTCACGGTGAACTACCAGGGCGCCTCCGGCTCGCCCCACGACTACATCTACGCGAGCAGCGGCAGCACCTCGGGCGACCTCAACGGCGACGGCTCGTCCTCGAACGACCTGATCTACGTTCCCACGCGGTCGAGCGACCCTGCGCAGATCCAGTTCCGCGACATCACGGGGACCGTGAACGGCGTGCCGAACCAGATCATCAGCTCGGCGGCAAACCAGGCCGCGCAGCTCGACGCCTTCATCGACGGCTCAGAGTGCCTCAAGGGGAAGCGGGGCGCCATCCTGACGCGCAACGTCTGCCGCCTGCCGTTCACCAACGAGGTGAACGTCTCCATCCGTCAGTCGTTGCCCGAAATCGCCGGCCAGCGTATCTCGGCACAGGTCGACATCTTCAACTTCGGCAACCTGCTCAACGACAAGTGGGGCGTCACACGTGTGTCCCCGCTCTCCGGCAACAGCAACATCCCGCTCCTGCGCCACGTCGGGTACTCGACGACCAACGCGGCCACCGCGGTGCCGGTCGTCCAGTTCTCGCCGCCGGCCGGTGGCGAATACATCAACGGCAACTTCGTCGGCAACTTCTGGCGGACTCAGATCTCGTTCCGTCTCGCCTTCTAGGCTGCCTCGGGTCACGGAGCGCCCCGGCCAGTTGGCCGGGGCGTTCTTGTTTACGGCGTCTCGGGAGCGGTCGATTTCGGCGCGATCGTCGGCGCTCGCTCCTCAACGGCGGGGAGGTCATCGCGCTTGTCCCGGCAACGTGGGCGGCAAACGGGAGATGGATCACAGCGCCAGCGTGCCGTGGTCCGCAGGTTGCCGTTCGCTGATGTGCTGTTCAGCTGCTCAGAGGAGGAAGGAACGTGCTGTCGACCGATACAGGCCGGTTGGGTTCCTGGTCATGCCGGGCCGCGCTGTTGGGCTCGCTGACGCTGTTGGTTGCGTGTGGTGGAGGCGGTGACGGGGGAACGACACCACCACCGGCGTGTGTGGTCCAGTCGGTCAGCGTCGCGCCCGCGAGCGCCAACATCCAGTCTGGGCGGACGGTGGACCTCACTGCGGGCGTGACGCAGCAGAACTGCGGCACGCTGCCTGTCACGTGGACGTCGTCGGCGCCGAACGTGGCATCGGTGTCCTCGACGGGGCGCGTGGCCGGCCTCGCCACGGGGACGGCGACGGTGACCGCGAGCGCGGGAGGTCGCAGTGGTGATGCGGCGATCACGGTCGTTGCCGGTCCGGTGTTCAGCATCGCCATCACGCCCGCCAACCCGACGGTCGCTGAGCGTGCGACGTTGCAGCTGAACACCACGCTGCGGGACTCGCTTGGGAACGCGGCCACGGGTTCGGTGACGTGGGCGACGTCGGACGCCACCGTGGCGACGGTCTCTGGCGCAGGGCTCGTGACCGGAGTGAAATCGGGTTCGGCCACGATCACCGCAAGTGCGGGCGGCAAGGCGGCGACGGCGACGCTGACGGTCACCGGTCCGCTGGCGGCGACGCTGACGCTGTCGCCTGGACCGCGGACGGTCGATGCGGGCACGACGCTCCTGGTCGAGGCGCGGCCCATGGATGCGTCCGGCGCGCCGGTGAATCGGCCGGTGACATTCACCGTCTCGAACCCCGCGATCGCCGGTGTCGTCACGTCGGCGAACAACGTGGCGAGCGTGGAACTGCTCAGCACCGGCACCGTGAGTGTTGCGGCCAGCCTCGACGGGCAGACGGCCGGATTGGCGCTGACCGTGGTCGCGCGGCGTCCGCGGTTTGCGTACGCCTACGTCAACGACTCCGCGTCTTCGCTCGCCCCGCAGGCCTTTGACACCACCGACCATGCGTTCAACTCGTCGGGCGGTCAGGTCGTGGTGCAGCGGCGTCAGGGTGGTACGTGGCGCATCATCTTCCCCGGCCTGCGACTCGATGCGCCCGGAGAGCCCATCCTGCCGCTGGTGCGGCCGATGGGCGTGAGCGTGGGGCAGTGCGGCACATCGTCGCGTGGCTCGGGTCCGTTCAACCAGACCTTCGGCGATGTGTACTTCGTCGACGTGTCGTGCACGGGGGCAGGGGGTGGTCCGCTGACCCGGCCGTTCCTGGTTGCCGTGTTCGGCAGCAACTATTCGACGATCCCGTGGGCGTTCACCGAGGTGGTCGATTCGGTGGGTGGCACCACGACCAACACGTTCGTGCCGGGGGCAGGCACCGCCACAGGCACGCGGCTGGCCGGGGATGTGTACCGGCTGCAGATGTCGCCGGTGCCTGCGGGCAACGACGTCTGGCATGCGCTGTCGCTCAGTCCTGGCCTGACGTGCGGCGTACTACAGGTGATCGGTGCAGGCACCACACGGGGCGTGGAGCAGGACTGCACGAACGTGAACAGCGGGCGCGCGAGGAGCCGCAACGGATTGTTTGTCCTGCTCAACGGTCGCGCGGCCATGCCTCGTGCCGACGCGATGGTGTCGGAGTCCGGTGTCGTCACCGCGTCGCCTTCGGCGACCGCACCGACCGTGTCGCGGCTCTCAGCCGGCGTCTATCGCGTGCGCGTGGCGCCTCCGGGGCTTGCCACGACGCGCTTTCCCGCGGTGATCGTCACCGGGGTGCGGAACCCCTCCGCGGCTTCGGTGGGATGCCGCGTCGTGACGCTGACGCGGCCGATCCCGGCCACGGTGGAGGCGCGGGTGGAATGCCGCGACGGCGGCGCGGGCTTACGCGACAACGCGTTCGCGGTCTCGGCGATCTATTGATCCTTCATTTCGGCCAGCGAGCACCTGGGCCGTACCGGCTCGCTGGCCTCGGGCGTCGATGCGCCGCGCAACGGCGCGACCCTGGGCGCACGCACTGTTGATGCACCGAGTCAGGGCCGCGCCGATCCTCCACGCACGATGCGCCTGGCTCGACAGTCCAATGCCTTCTCGGAGGGCCTCGCCCTCCGACGCCAGGTCGACGTTAGAAGATCTCGAGATTGATGAACCGGCGCGGGTTCTTTCTGAACTCGACAGTCAGGGAGTCGACGCGCAGCAACACACGGCGCAGGTCGTTGTAGAGCGCGGGGTCGTTGACGAGCTTGCCAGCGGTGCCTTCACCGGCCTGCACCTTTCGCAGCAGAGCGTTCAGCTCGCCGGTCGTGGTTTTCATCTCTGCGGTCGCGACCTGCAGGTTGGCGGCCGTAGCGCGCAATGCCCGCACGGTGGAGTCGACCTGCTGCGAGTCGACGGCGGCGGCCTTGGCGCGGACCGCAACGAGCGTGGCCTGGAGTTCGCGTGACTGGAGGGCCGTGACTTCGCCGAGCTGTACGACGAGCCGATTCATCGCCTCCATGGTGCGGCGCACCTCACGGAGTCCCCCGGAGTCGACGAGCTGAGTGTTTGCCCCGCGCAGCAGCGTGTTGACACCCTGGGTGATGGTGTCGGCATTCGCCGCGAGCCTGGCGAGGCTGGCCGCCGGTGGGCCGACGGGAATGGTGTCGCCTTCTGCGTGGAACTCGGTCGAGGGTACCGTGGGCGTCAGGCCGATCGCGACATCGCCAAAGAAGCCGTTGGGCATGATGGACGCCTGCGCCCCCTTCGGTACTCGGTATTGGTCCTCGAGGCGGTACGTAACGAGAAGGGTGCCGCCCGGTTCGAACGTGATGCGGTCGACGAACCCGACGGTCGCGCCGGAGAGCCATACGGGCTGGCCTTGCTTGAGGCCCTGGCCCCAGGCAAATCGTGAATAGAGAGGATACCCCTGGGCGAGTCCGCCTCGCGCCAGCCAGATCGCGCCGAGGGTGGCCACGGAAAGGGCGGCGATGGTGAACAGGCCCACGATGACTTCGTCGCGTCGTTTCATCCTTGGAGTTGCGGGGCGAGCAGCGTAGCGGTCAGGGCGTCGAGCACGAGGATGGCCACCGAGGTGACGACGACCGCCCTGGCCGTCGATCGGCCGACGCCCTCGGCGCCGACATCGGTGATGTAGCCCTCGTAGGAACACAGGAAGGCGATCGCACCACCGAACATCGTGGCCTTGAGCAGCGAATAGAAGACCTGGAACGGCGCATACGAGAGGCGAAGTCCCTCGCCGAACTGCTGCCACGTGACGTCGGTGGCGTACACGGACGTGAGGTACGCGGTCATGATGCCGACCGCGTTGGCAAAGATCACGAGCAGGGGCAGCATGATCACCGCGGCGAGCACGCGCGGGACGACGAGGTAGGCAATCGGGTTGTAGGCCAGTGTCTCGAGTGCGTCGATCTGCTCGGTCACGCGCATCGTCCCGATCTCGGCGGTCATGCGAGCGCCCACGCGACCGGTGAGCACGAGCCCCGTGAGCAGTGGACCCAGCTCGAGGATGATCATCTGCCGCGAGATGAGGCCAACGACCGACAGCACCACGCCCGGAAAGAGCTGGTAGCGCGTCTGCAGCGCAATGACGCTGCCGATGAAGGCAGCGACGATGGCGGTCAGCGGGAGCGACCCGACGCCGATCGCGTACATCTGGCGGGCCACCAGCGGCAGCCAGGTGCGCACATCGAAGACGAGCGCACGAAGCATCTCCGCGAGAAACAGGACGCGCAGTCCAGCCCCGCCCAGGATGCCGCGCCCCAGGTTCGACATCTTCCGGAGGAAGAGGAAACCGGTGCGCTGCATGACCGGGAACTCGCTCGTCTCCCGGTGCGAACCAAACAGGGGTGCGTTCACGTGCGCACGCGCGAGAGCATGATGAGCCCGAGCACACCGAACACGATGTTCGGTACCCACGCGGCCATTTCCGGCGACAGCACGCCGCGGCCACCGACCGCTTTGGTCAGCTGGATCATGATCAGGAAGACGACCGTCGTGCCGAGCGAGATGCCGATGCCGTAGGCCGCGCCGCCCCGCTGGTTGCTGGTCGCCAGGGGCATCCCGAAGAAGGCGATGATGACGCAGGTGATCGGCACCGCGATCTTGAGGGCACGTTCCACGCGCAACGTATTCACGTCGCTCCCGGAGCGTTCCAGCGCCTCGATGAACCGCCCGAGGTCCTCGTAGCCCATGTCGGCCGGCGCCTTGGGAGAGGCCATCAGCTCCCGCGGGCTTTCCCGCATCGACCGATCGCGCAGGGAATCAAACTTGATCGCGAGGTTGCGTCCGCGCTCCGGTACCACGTGGAACGCGCCCTCTCGCACCATCCACCCGGACCCCTGGTGGTACATGGCGTTGTTGGCCGAGAGGATCCACGTGGGATAGGTGGAGTCGGACTCCAGCCCCTTGCGCTCGATCTCCAGGCCCTCCAGGTAGCCCCGTTCCACGTTGAGCATCGTGGCCCGGTACACACGTCCACGCTCGGCGGCAAACGCAAAGTTGTAGCGTTCGTTCCCGGTGGTGAACTTGCGCTCCTGCAGCAGTTCGCTCCTCCGCTTGTTGAAGCGCGGCACAAACTCGCTCAGCCCAAGGGCCACCGCGGACGCGAAGCACGCGCCAAATACGATCGGCAGCGTGAAGCGATGGAACGAGACGCCCGATGCCTTGGCGGCCGTGAGTTCGGAGTGTCGTGAAAAGGCGCCGATCGAGAACACGGTCGCAAACAGCACGGCCGCCGGCAGCACGAGGAGCATCGACTCCGGGAACCAGTACGCGTAGCTCAACGCGATGGTTTTCGGTGACAATGCCCGGTTGAGGTACTTGTCGAGATTGTCGGTGAGATCGAAGATCGTGACAATCAGCGGGAAGCCGAGCGAGGTGCCGAGAAAGATCTTTCCCCATTCGGTCAGCACGTAGCGATCGAGGGGGCGCAGGAACCAACGCAGCATCAGGCGTCCCCCTTGCGGAACGCGAGTCGCCGGCCAAACCGGCGCAGGGCCCCAAACATCTCCGACGCATCGGCGCCGCGCGCGGTGCCGCCGTCGCGCTCCATGCGCGCCACCAGGATCAGCCCGGCCAGCGTGAACACAATGTTGGCCGCCCACATCGACAGCGAGGGCGGCAGGATGTCGCGATCGGACAACGACTCTCCGGCGATGAGCCCAACGTAGTACAGCGCAAACACGATGAGGCTCACGCCGATCACGAGCCCCACGCCGCCTCGCGGGAACCGAAGCGCGAGCGGCGCGCCCAGCAGCACAAACACGGTGCATGCCGCGGAGATCGCGAACTTCTTGTGGATCTCCACCGCGTACTGATTGATCTGTGCGCGCCAGCGAAGCATCTCACTGCGTGCGGTCTCCATCTCGACAGAAGCCGGGACGGTGGGGGCGAGTCCGGTCGACGGCGCGATCCCCAGCGGATCGGGCATGACGGCGGTCGGAGGCGCGGACACGCCGGGGTAGATGGTGTCGCCCTGCGGTGTGACTATGAGGCCCGGGATCGTCGTGGGCGGCATGGCCCCCGGAACCACCGGCGGTACCAGGGCGGTCGAATCGCGACGGGCGCTTGCGCTGTCGGCACGCAGCGAGTCGACGCGCTGCGCCGCCTTGAGGGAGTCGGCTCGGCGCACCGAATCCTGACGCGCTTTCACGGTATCCTGCCCCTGCGAGGACTGCGCGTATGCGGTCCCGGGCAACACGGCCATGGCCACGCGTTGCGCCTGTCGCCTGACCCAGGGAACGGCGAGCGTATCGACGAGCTGCATGGCATCGCAGTACGATCGGCCGAGGGATCCCACGCGTGCGCGACGCGGGGCACGTTGGTCCGGTGTCGGCGCGGTCGCGTTGGTCACGACTTCCACGTGTCCATTGGGATTCTTGCGCGCGACCTCGAGGGCGCGATCATAGCGCTCGCGCGCGCGAAAGAAGTCCTGTTCGGCGCGCGCCACCTCGCCCTGCAGCTCGCACACCGACATCTCGCGATCGCTCTTGTAGGTGTCGCTCGAATCACGCTCGAACGCGTTGGCGACGCCTTTCACGCGAATCTCGTCCACGAGATAGTAGAGCCGCTGCATCTTGGTCGGCTCTTCCTTGGGGACTTCCTGGATGAAGCCGTTGTACAGCGTGAGCTTGAGGTCGTTTCCGTTGCCGGCAAAGGCCATCTCGCCGCTATCGGCGTAAATGGTGTGACGGCGCAGGACGTCGCTGAGGTCGTAGATGGTGACGTCCCGCATCTTGTTGGTGGCGGGATCGAGATGGTTGGTGCGCAGAAAGAACTGTCCCGGTGACACCTCGTTGATGATCTGCTCCCGAATGGCGAACGAAGGCTTCTTTCGGGCGATGTCGGCCTGCAACGTCCGCAGCCGGTGGTTGGTCAGCGGGAGGATGCGATCGTTGAACGCGATCATGCCGAGCGTGAACACGAAACCCCAGCCGAGCACGGGGAGCATGATCCGGCGCATGGAGACGCCGTTCGCCTTCATGGCCGTGATCTCGTTCTCGGCGGCCAGGCGTGAGAACGCGTAGAGCACAGCGACCAGCACGGCCATCGGCAGCGTCATGGCCACGGTGAAGGGCAGGGACAGGAGGAAGAACTCGGTGACCACCTGCCAGGAGAGCCCCTTGCCGACGAGGTCCCCAAGACGCTTGGCGATGTAGTTGAGCAGCATCAGGGACGTGAGCGCCGAGACGGCGAACAGTAAGGGTCCCAGATGCTCTCGAAGGACGTACTTGTGGAGTATTTTCACGCGTTTCTCGGGCTCCCCGCAGCCCCGGCAATATAGCTTCCACCCCGGAGCCACCGACGACGGTCGGGGGGCTTCTACCCCTGCCCCCTGCGATTGGTGCGAAACGAGCCGCTGAGCGTCAGCGCCGCCTTCAAGCCCTCCCTGGCGGCATGATGGGCTTGGCCCGGCAGGTAATACGCCGCAGTGCCGGCGTGTGGCTGGCGGTTGCTGTGGGGGTCGTGCCCGCGCTCGGGGCGCAGTCACCCCGCCGCGACTCGGCACGGGTGGCCTCGCCCCGGGATTCGGCTCGGGCGCGCGGGCGCGACGGGGCCGTGGACTCGCTGGCCCACCGTCTCCGTGATCGCCTGGCCGCCCTCAGCGATCTGCGGATCGAACTGAACACCCGACTCGAGGCCAAGGCGCAGCAGACGAAGAACGAGCGCTGCGCCACGAGTGTGCTCTTTCGCGCCGGGTTCAGTTGTCGCGCGCCCTACACGCCGGCCCTCGATGCGCAGTTCAACCTGCGGTCGAGCGGCGGGTTCACGGACCGCACGAACGTGGACGTGGACTACGACTCTCAGCGCGAGTTCGACGGGTCGAACACGATTTCGCTGTCGTACCGCGGAAAGGAGAAGGACATCCTGCAGCAAGTGGAAGTCGGCAACGTGTTCTTCACGCCGGCGCCGTCGCGCTTCATTACGGCCGGGATTCCGAGTGGCAACTTCGGGTTGCAGGCGGCCGCGCGGTTCGGACCGGTGGGCGTTACCGCGATCGCCGCGCAGCAGAAGGGCAACGTGATCCGTGACCAGGTGTTTCACGTCGGCGCCGGCACGATTCGCACGGAGCAGCGCGAGATCGAGGACTACCAGATCGAGCCGCGACGATTCTTCTTCACGATCGACCCCACGCTGCTGGGCGCCGAGTATCCGAACATCGACATCCTCGACGGCCGGGCGATGCAACGGCTGGCGAATGCCCTGCCAGACACGGTGCGGCCGACGCGCATGTTCGTGTATCGCCTGATCCTCGGGGGCCAGCCGCCCAACCCCAATGGCCCGCGCTTCCAGCTGATTGGTGATCCGCTCTCGCGCAGCGGCCAGGTCTACGAACTCCTGCGCGAGGGCGTGGACTACTACATCGACCCGTCGCTCCTGTGGCTCGCGCTCGTGCGGCCGCTGTCGCTCAACAACGAGCGACTGGTGGTCGCGTATCGCTTTACGGTGGCCGGCCGCGACACCACGATTGCCCGGCTTGGCGGGACGCCGGACCTCGAGTTCGAGACCGGCAAGACGCAGTTGGCGCACCTGGTGTGGGATCCGCAGGTGACCCCTGCACAGCCGGCGTTCCGGCGCGAGATCCGTTCGGTGTACCGCCTGGGTGGCGACGACCTGCGCCGCGAGACGGTGCAGCTGCGCATCGTGGCCGGGACGAGCGCCGAGCAGGAGAAACCTCCCGGCGGCTTCGCATCGACATACCTGCAGCTCTTTGGACTCGCCCAGGTGAACAACCCCGCGAGCTTCGACGCCGACAACAGGCTGTGGCCGCGTCCCGACGATCCGAACCTGCTGGTCGCGGCGGTTCCCGGGTCACGTCTCTTTCGTGACCGCTTCGTGGTGTTCCCGTCGCTCGAGCCCTTCGCGCGCCGCGGCCTCGCGCGGCCGAGCGAAGTGGCGGCCAATGACACGATCTACCGGACGCCGAGTGAATACATCTACTCGGCGCAGCACCCCCAGTCGTTCTACCGGCTCGCGGCGCGCTACGACGTGTCGGGTGGGTCGGCGGGCACCATCGCGCTCAACTCGGTGCAGATCCGGCCGGGAAGCGAGCGACTGGCCCTGGAGGGCCGCGCGCTCGTCAAGGGCGTGGACTACGAGATCGATTACGAGCTGGGGCGCGTGGTGCTCCTGCGGCCGGACACGCTTGCCCGCGTGACGCGCCGGCTGGTGGTCCGATACGAGGAAAATCCGCTGTTCGCGACCGTGCCGACCTCGATCCTGGGTGTGTCGTCGCTGTGGAACTTCGGATCAGGACACCTGGCCTTCACGGCGATCTCGCAGTCGCAGCGCACGACCTTCACTCGGCCCTCGTTAGGCCTGGAGCCGCAGGCGGCGGTCGTGGCGGGACTCTCGGGCGTGATCGGCTGGGAGCTTCCCCGACTGTCGCGGCTCCTCTTCCGGCCGCGCGACCCGACGGCGCCGCCGCCCACCACGCGCCTCGACGTGACCGCCGAAGTCGCCGTTTCACAACCGCGACAACGCAAAGGCCAGCAGGCCTACATCTTCGACTTCGACAACGAGGGCAGCGTCAATGTGAACCTGCTCGATGCGCAGTGGCTGCTCGGGTCGCAGCCGGCGCTCGGTCGCGTGCTCGGTGCGCGAGTCGGCGCCAGCACCCTCGACACGATGCGTGCGACGTCGCTGGCCTGGCAGAACTCGGGCACCGGGCTGGACGGGCGCCTGGTGCAGTTCACGATCCAGGATATCGACCCGCAGGCCGCGCTCGCCGGCACCGGCATTGCGGCTGTAGAGCAGATCCTCTGGCTCTCGCTCTATCCTCTGTCGATCGGTGGCAAGTACGACGCGACGCGGAATCGCTACGCGTGGCAAACCGGATCCACCCTGGGCGGGCGCCGTTGGCGCTCGATCCGGACCACGTTCGGTGTGGCCGGGAGCGGCATCGACCTGTCCCGCGGCGAGCACCTCGAGTTCTGGACGCTGGTCGATACCTCGGCAGTGCGCCGGGGACGCAACCCGACGCTGGTGTTCGACTTCGGCGATCCGTCGGAGAACACCGTGGCCGTGGGCCCCGACAGCGTCGTCGTCAGCGGCGCGGACTCCCTGTACCTCGGACGTCACCTCGAAGGCTATGATCGCCTCGACAGCGAACGGGATCCGTTCTCCCGCGCCTTCAACGCCGACGTGAACGACCTTGGCCTTGCCGGCGACGTGATCGAACGGCTGCTGGTCGTGCGTCCGCCGGAGCCGGTCGTGCACTCCAACGTGGCGATCTGCACCGTCGGTCGCTCCCGCACGCGACCACTCGGCGACAATCAGGGCAACTGCACGGCGCACAACGGGCGGCTCGACGAGGAGGACATCGACCAGGACAACGCCCTGAACTTCAGTGCGGCCGAGCGCGAGAACGAGCGTGTGCGGCGGTTCGTGGTGAACCTCGCCGACACGCGCGCCTACACACGCGTCGGCAAGTGCGGGGCCGTCGTGCGCGACGTGAACGGTGGCATCCCGGCCGATGCACGACTGTGCTGGGTGCACGTGCGGCTCCCGTTCGGCACGCCGACGGACTCCACCGGAGGTGGTCCGGCGATCCGACGCATTCGCGCGCTGCGCCTCACCGTGGTGTCCGGCGAACAGCTCGATGACGCGGCCTTTTCGATGACACCGATCGCCCGTCTGCGCGTGGCCGGAGCGCCGTGGCTCAAGCGCGCGGATCGACCGATCGAGGGCGTGGCCGGGACACGCACGTCGCTGACCGGCACCGTCATCGCGTCCACGATCGGCACGCAGGACCGGGACACCACGCGCGGCATCTTCTACGAATCGCCGCCCGGCGTCACTGACGCTCCCGATCAGTCCTCATCGGTGTTTGGCAGCCAGCAGCAGCAGGTCAACGAGCGTTCGCTTCGGCTCCTGTCCACGCAGCTGCAGGTCGGCGCGCGCGCCGAGGCGTTCTTCAGGTTTCCTGAGGGACAACGGAGCTTCATGGGCTACCGGGAACTGCGCCTGTGGGCCCGGGGCCGTGGACGCGGGTGGGGGCAGGTGAGCGACCTGCAGGTGTTCGTGAAGCTCGGCCGCGACGCCGACAACTTCTACCTCTACCGCGCGCCGGCCTCGTCAGGCACGACGCGCGCGGCGTGGGAGCCCGAGGTGCGCGTGCGCTTCGACCGCTTCTATGCGTTGCGGGCGCGCCTGCAGGAGGCCTTCCTTCGCGGCGACTCCACGTCGAGCACCTGCACCGGCGTCGACTCGGTGATCATTGCGCGCAGCGCACCACCGATGGGGTTGCGAGCGCGCCGACTGGCCGCGTGTGAAGACGGATACATGGTGTACACGGTGGACCCAGCCGTGACACCGCCCAACCTTGCGGCGGTGCAGGAGCTGGCCGTGGGCATCATTCGCGTGGATTCACTGCGCGGCACCGACCCGCTGTTTCCGGCCGACACCGCCGAGGTGTGGGTGGACGACATCCGCCTGGCGGACCTCGTCAGCACGATCGGGTACGCCGGGGAGGTGAGCGCCACGCTGAGCGCCGGCGATGTCGGATCGCTCAGGGTGTCGATGCGGCGGCGAGACCCAAACTTCCGGCAACTGGGCGAGGCGCCGTCATTCCTCACCAACGACGACCTGGAGGTCTCGGCGACGTGGCGGCTGGATCGCTCGCTGCCACCGGGCCTCGGACTCGCGATCCCGCTCACCATCTCGCATCGCGCGTCACACGCGGGCCCCGAGTTCCTCACACGGAGTGACATTCGCGGCGCCTCCGTGGCCGGGCTCCGCTCGCCGCGCGAGCGCAGTACCAGCATCGGCATCAACGTCCGGCGTACCGAGGCCGAAGGTCCGTGGTATCTCGCCGCGCTGAACAACGTCGTCGTCGACGGCTCCGCGACGCTCGCCAGCCACCGGACCGAATACCAGGACGCGGCGCTGCGCGACATGCGTTTCGGGTTCGACGTGGCGAGTACGGGGTTCTTCGATACCCCCGCGGCGCCGCGACCCGACGCGGGAGGCATTCCCCTGAACCTCCTCGGCGCTACCACGATGCTACGGTTGTCACCCAGCTACGTGCGCGTGACCTCGTCGCTCGTCTCCGCGGACGATCGGCGATCTGCGTTCCTCAAGCCGGCCGATGCCGCTGACGATGCCGAGACGCGCGTCACCAGCGACCAGACGCTCTGGCAGTCGTCGAGCGTGCTCGAGTGGAAGCTGCTGCCGGCGGTCACGGCCAGATGGGATGTGGCGACGGTGCACGACCTCCGGAGCTACGACGGATCGTCGCCGAATGCGCTCGCTGCGCGACGCGAGCGGGGGAGCCTGCTCGGCGTCGACGTTGGGCTCGAGCGTGAGCGCACGATGACGAGTTCCGTCACCTTTGCTCCGGCGGTCCAGGCGTGGATCAGGCCCCGCCTGGCCCTGGGCTCCACCTACGGCATGCTCCGCGACCCGAACAACCGCTCGCTCGCCGTGTCGTCCGATGACCCACTCGGTGCACCGCCGGCACTCGTCAGGCGCACAGGGAACACGCAGTATCTCACGGCCGCGGCGACGATCGATCCGGGGCTCGGCATCGGTGCGTGGCTCGGCGACAGCTCCGCCTGGGCCCGAATGGCACGGGTGATCCGACCGTTCGATGTGACCGTGACGCGGAACCAGCTGGCCTCATACGACGGCGTCCCCGTGGCCCCCGGACTCGGCTTTCAGTTCGGCCTCGGCCCTGTCGACGGTTTCCGTTCACTGCGCGGGTTCGTCGCGGCCAATGCCGGAGCCAGTACCGACTACGTCGTGACCAACGCCTTCGCGCTGGGCGGCGGCGTGTCAATCACCCAGCGCGCGCAACGGACCGTGAGCCGCCACTGGAATCGCCGCGGCGAGGACCGCACGACGCGCATCGAAGGGGAGCAGCAGGTCTTTCCGGATGTTGCCCTGCGTTGGAGCGGCCTGCCGCTCGCACTGCGCGGCATGTTCACGTCTCTCGGGCTCACGGCGCGCGCCCTGCGCGCCCGACAGGAGTGGACCACGCCGAGCGACCTGCGGTTGGCGAGCAGCGAGGTGCGGCGGTCAGAACAATTCAGCGTGCCGCTGACCGGCAACCTGGTGACCGTGTGGGGCAATGTCGCGCTCAGTGGCACGTACGCCTGGTCGCGTCGTGTGGACTCGCTCCCCGGCAGCCTGGCCAAGGGACGTTCGAGCGATCTGGTGACGGACATTGCGAAGTCCTTCGGGCTCCCCGCCGCCTGGGGCCTGCACTCTCCCCTGCGAGCGCGCCTGTCCTACCAGGAGACGCTGGCCGAGAACTTCGTGTCGAACGCCGCGGTCGTTGGCGCGCGCAGCCGGCTCACCGACAACGGGCGGCGCGCCTTCAACCTCAACTTCGACACCGATCTCTCGGAGACCATGCAGTTCAGCCTGCAGGCCTCACGTGTCGCCACCTTCGATCGGAACTTCAACCGCCGGATCGTGCAGAACATATTGACCGCAGTCTTTCAGATGCAGTTCTTCGCCGGAGCCAGCAGGTGAGTATCTCACGTTTCGTTCCGATGGCCCTCGCCGCGCTCGTCGCCTGCGAGCGACCGTCAGCCGCGCCACGACCGTTCGACGGCGCACAGGCGCTGGAGTATGTGCGCCAGCAACTGGCATTCGGGCCGCGCGTGCCGGGCACGGAGGCGGCGCAGAAGGCCGGCGACTGGATCGTGCAGATGATGCGCGAGCGCGCGGACACCGTCATCGAACAACGATGGACGCACGTGACGGCGTCGGGCGACACGGTGCCGATGCGCAACATCCTTGCGCGCTACCGGCCAGAGCTTACCGACCGCGTACTCTACGTGGCGCACTGGGACAGCCGTCCGCGATCCGAGAACGCGAGCGACACGTCGCAGCGGCACCTGCCGGTCCCGGGCGCCAACGACGGCGCGTCGGGTGTCGCGTTGCTCATCGCGCTCGGCGACCTGCTGGTCAAGGCACCTCCCTCGATCGGGGTCGACTTCCTGTTCACCGACGGTGAGGACTACGGCACGTTCGGCCCGCCCGATACCGATGTCCTTGTCGGCGCCGCGTATTTCGCCGAGCACCTGCCATCGCCAGGATACCGGCCGTTGTTTGGCGTGCTGTGGGACATGATCGGCGATCGCGATCTCTCCATCGGCAAGGAAGGGCACTCGGTGGAGAAAGCCGGCGACGTGGTGGAGCGGGTCTGGCGCGTGGCGGGAGAGTTGGGCTACGGGCAGTATTTCACTCCGGACAACATCGGCGCGATCACGGACGACCACGTGCCGCTGCTGGCGAAGGGGTTGCCGGTGATCGACGTGATCGACCTCGCGTTCCCCTGGCACCACACGCCTGACGACACGATCGACAAGGTGTCGTCCGTCTCGCTCAAGATCGTGGGCGACGTGGCGTGGGCGCTGCTCAGCCCGTAGGCGTGGCGGCGCGCGGGTCCGGCTCGAGCGTGAACCAGAACGTCGCTCCTTCGCCCGGGGCGCTCTCGGCCCACACGCGACCACCGTGCGCGGCGATGACCCGGTGCACGGTGGCGAGCCCGATGCCGGCGCCCTCGAACTCCTCGGGCTTGTGCAGGCGCTGGAACGGGGTGAACAGGCGCGCGGCATAGCGAGGATCGAACCCGACGCCGTTGTCACGCACGAAGATCCGCGTCTCGGCCTCGTCACGGATGTGCCCAACGTGCACCGCGCCATCGTCGCGGCGCGCGGTGTACTTCCACGCGTTGTCGAGCAGGTTGTGGAGCGCGATCGCCACGAGGCGCGCGTCGGCGCGCGATCGCATTCCCGGGTCGATGGTCACCGCCACCTGTCGGGCCGGCTGTGCCGCCCCGATCTCACGCGCGATCTCGCCGGCCATGGCGCTCACGTCGACCATGGTACGTTCGATCAGCTGCGTGGAGAGCTGACTGAGTCGCAGCAGGTCGTCCACCAGTCTCTGCATCCGCAGGGCCGCCTGGTGGATACGCCGCGCGTGATCGCGGGCATGCGCCGTCTCACCGCCCTCGAGATCCTCGAGCAGCGCCCGGCTGAATCCCTCGACGCTCCGCAGCGGCGCACGCAGGTCGTGTGACAACGAATAGCCAAACGCTTCCAGCTCCGTGTTGGCCATCGCCAGCTGCGCGGTACGTTCCAGCACCCTTCGTTCGAGATCGGCGCTGAAACGGCGCGCGGTCTCCTCGGCGCGCTTGCGATCCGAAATTTCCACCGACGATCGCAACACGTGCGTGACGGCCCCGTGCTCGTTCGTGATCGGCAGCAGGGTGACCTCCCACCAGGACTCGTCACCTCCAACGACGACCGGTTCCTCGAAGCGCTGCAGGAGTCCCGACGCGCTGGCGTCGCGCGCGTGACCCAGGTTGCGCTCGAGATGCGTGTCCGTGAAGCCCGGCCAGCCACGCAGCAGCATCTCCGCCGAAAGCCCTAGCGAGGCGTGGTGCGGCAGGGTGGGCCAGAGCTGCTGCTGCAGCTCGCGCGCGGCGCGATTGTGATGCACGAGGCGCAACTCGCCATCGCGCCCAACGACGAAAAGGTGCTGCACCTCATGTGTCGCGTCGGACACAGCGGCAAAGCGGACTTCGCTCTCCCGCAGTTGTCGCTCCGATGCGCGTGTTTCGGTGACGTCGCGGGCGGTGGAGAGCAGGTACTGTGTGCGCTCACCCTCACGCATGGGCACCAGCGTGGTCAGCACGCTCCGTTCCCCGATGGGGCTTGGCGCCGTCATCTCGTACACGACCACGTCGCCACGTGTGATGGCCTCGTCCATCCGCGCACGGTGCGCTGCCGCCGTCTCGGCAGGACCCCCGACCTGCCGGCGATTCTCGTCGACCGTGCGGCCGAGGAGGTCGCGCTCGCCCGTGCCGCCCCGGAGTGCAGCCATTGCCGAAAGCCAGGCACGGTTGGCCATCAGCACGCGCGGCTCGCCGTCGGCGCCGATCTCGTAGAGTACCTGTGCGTCGCGCGTCCCCTCGAACACCAGTGAGAGCTTGCGTTCGGTGTCCTGCGACCGGCGCAACGCGCGTTCTCGCGCCGACATCGACGACGCGCCCACCAGGACCATGAGTACCGTCATGACATGGAAGGCCTGCACGTCGACCACTCGCACAGCGCCGCTCGGGCTGGCGAGCGCTCCGGTCCCGTGCCACACACCGAGGGTCGCCGCGATGGTCAACACGGCCACGAGCACCGCAGCCACCCGCAGTTCGGCGCGAACGCTCATCCACAGCAGCATCGGGAAGAGCGCGATCCACATCGCCACCACACGTGACGAAGTCCCGAGTTCGTACGAGAAGAGCACGAACCCGCTCAGGAACAGCGTGCCGGCGATCATCGCCGCGAACTCGAGGCGCCGCGGCCGCGCGATGGGATCCCGGTTCTGCAGCCAGAGCAGCAGCGGCGGGCCGAACGCGAGGATTCCGATCGCGTCGCCGAGCGACCAGGACCCGAACGCCCGGAGCATGCCATCGCGCGGCAGTTCGCCCAGGACGAACAGGATCAGCACCCCGCACGCCGCGCCGCCCATGCTGCCCAGTGCGGCGATCAGCGCCAGGCGGATTGAATCGCCGCTGCTGCGGAATTGCAGGTCGATGCGGGACGGTCGGATCAGTGCGCGCGCAATCGCGACCTCGATGGCGGTCGGCAGCATCAACGCCAACGCCCCAACGAGCGGCTGCTTGTCGAGAATGGCGGCGACAAACGTTCCCGCGGCCACCCCGGGGAAGAGGCGCCAGCCGTAGAGCGCAATCACTGTGAACGCCACCGCGCTCGCCGGCCACGCGATCGCGACGACGTTGTCCTCGGGCCGCGCGATGAACAGGCCGTAGGCGACGCCCGTCACGCTGGCGAGGAACGTCAGCAGGTTCGCGAGGAGCAGGGATCGCACCTGCGGCGTGGTCCTGTCGTCGCTCACCGGAGGGTGGGTGAAGGAGCGCACCCGTTCGACGGGGCGGCGCGAGATTGCAACCAATCGACACCGGGCGCAAGGAATCGATGGCGCGACCGGCCTTTGGCCGCGCGAGCTTGTCGCATGCCCATGAAGGTGGATCGCCTGCATCTCGTGCTCGGACTCCTGCTCGCCCTGGGCGTCGGCTTCCGCGCCGTGTCCAATCACGCAGGGCGACAGGCAACGGAAGCGCCCGAGTTGCGCGAGCACCGCGCTCGCCTCGACAGCGCCCGTCTGGATGACCGAAAGAGGTCCAGGAAGCGCGCGAAGGTCGCGGGCACGCCTCCAGCCGATTCTGTCGCCGGACCGCGGCGCGAGCGGACTCCGGCCGGCGCGCTGGACCCAGGGAGCGTCCGCGCACCCACGGCGACGCGGGCAGCGCCTGACGATCAGCGCTCGACGGTGCGGGTCGACGTCAACATGGCGGGCGTGCCCGAGCTGGTTGCCCTGCCTGGCGTCGGCCCCTCGCTCGCCCGTCGCATCGTGGAGCACCGCCAGGCTCACGGACCCTACGCAACTCTTCAGGCGCTCGGTGAGGTGAAAGGGCTCGGTCCGAGGTTGCTGGCGCGGCTGGCCCCGCACGTGACCTTCGGTCGGTCGATGCGTCCCTCTCGTGTGTCATCCGGGACGCCCGTTGCGGCGTCCCCGGTGTCGCATACGTCCCTGAACGGCGCACGCCGAGCCTTGCCGGCGTCGCCCCGTGCCGCCTTCTCCGTCCTCGCACCGACTTCCGACTCGCACATGGCAGCGCCACCGGTGGCAGCTCCAGAGAAGCTCGCGGATGCCCTGCTCCGGGATGGACTGATCACCAGGGAGCAGTACGAGCGGGCGCGTCAGGAAGCCAAACAGGGTTCGACGAGCTTCGCCTATGCCCTGGTGAAGCTTGGGCTCCTCCCCGAGGTCGAGCTCACCAAATACGTGGCGCGCGGGTCGCGGATGCCCGCGGTCGACCTCACGAAGTTCGAGGTCGACCCGCGCATCATCAAGCTCGTGCCCGCCGAGCAGGCCATCAAGCATCTGGTCCTGCCGCTCAAGCGCGACGGCCGGACGCTGACGGTGGCGGTGGCGGATCCGACGAACCTCGGGATCCTGGAAGATCTCAAGTTCATCACCCGCTACGACATCTTTCCGGTCCTGGCGGGTGAGTTCACGCTCCGCAACGTCATCGACAAGCAGTACGACCAGGGCGACCAGAACATGAAGTCGCTCCTCGACGACATCAATCTCGAAGGAGATGTCGAGGTCGTCGAGGAGCAGGAAGAGGATGTCTCCGCGGCCGCCCTGGCCGCGGCGGTCGATGATGCGCCGGTCGTCAAGCTGATCAACGCGATCCTGACCGACGCGGTCAAACGGGGCGCGTCCGACATCCACTTCGAGTGTTTCGAGCACGAGCTGCGCGTTCGCTATCGCATCGACGGGGCGCTGCAGGAAGTGATGAAGCCGCCCCTCAAGCTCAAGGCGGCGCTCATCTCGCGCTTCAAGATCATGGCGCAGCTCAACATCGCCGAGCGTCGCGTGCCGCAGGACGGCCGCATCAAGCTGAAGATCGGCAACAAGGTCATCGACTACCGCGTCTCCACGCTGCCGACGCTGTTCGGCGAGAAGGTCGTGCTCCGGATCCTCGACAAGGGGAACCTGACGCTCGACCTCGAGAAGTTCGGCATCGAGCCGTCCGCCGAGCAGTCGCTGATGGAAGCGATCATGAACCCGTATGGCATGGTGCTGGTGACCGGGCCGACGGGTTCAGGCAAGACGACGACGCTGTATTCGGCGCTGTCAAAGATCAACAACATCGACGTCAACATCATGACGGCGGAGGATCCCGTCGAGTACAACCTCTTCGGGATCAACCAGGTCCAGGTTCGCAACGAGATCGGAATGACGTTTGCCGCGGCGCTCAAGGCGTTCCTGCGGCAGGATCCGAACATCATCATGGTCGGCGAGATCCGCGATCTCGAGACCGGTGGCATCGCGATCAAGGCGGCCCTCACCGGCCACCTGGTGCTCTCGACGCTCCACACGAACTCGGCGCCGGAGACAGTGACCCGTCTGCTCGACATGGGCCTCGAGCCCTTCAACGTCGCGTCGGCGCTGAACCTGATTCTCGCCCAACGCCTCGTGCGTCGCATCTGTCCGCGATGCAAGAAGAAGTACACGCCGGACGAAACGGAGCTGGCGGGCGCGAAGGTGTCGGTCGACACGACGCTGCGCGAGCTGCGGTTCACCGAACGCGCGGTCGTCGACGCCAAGGCCCGGGCAACGGCGGAGGCCGCGCCGCACCTCGAGCACCTGTCGCTCGACACGCGCATCGGCGACCTGCCGTTCTTCAAGGGGCGCGGCTGCGAGGAGTGCGCGGGCACCGGGCTCCGGGGTCGCCAGGGCCTCTATGAGGTCATGTTCATGACGCCGGAACTGCGAAAGCTGATCCTGATGAATGTCGGCGCTCAGGAAGTCAAGGACGCGGCGATCGAGCAAGGCATGCTGACGCTGCGTATGGACGGCTGGCTCAAGGTGCTCAAGGGCGTCACCACGCTGGAGCAGGTGATCCGCGAGACGTCAGTCTAGGGCGGATGGACGCGTGGACGGATGAATACGCGAGGGAGATCCGCTCCGGCGTATCGACGGGTGGTGGCGCAGGGAGCCGCCCGGAGGGGTGTGAGAGTGTGTGCTTTGTCACCGTCGTGACGGGCGCGGTATGCGCACGTCCTTTAGTGGTCAGCGGTCGTGCAGGATCCTGGGAGGAGACTGAACCATGCAGCTCATGAACCCATCGTGGCCCGGGAAGCCGCTTGTCGCGGCCAGACCCGTTCATTCACTCGCTCACGCGTCCGGGCGCGCACGATGACCAAGCCCTCGTCCGCGCCGGCCGTCAATCTTCGCGCTCTGCTCGAGGAGATGATCGAGCGCGATGCGTCTGACCTGCACATCACCGCCGGTGAGCGCGCCAAGCTGCGCGTCGACGGTGACATCGTGAACTCCAATGGCGAATACGTCCTCACGCCAAAGGACACGCTGCAGCTGGCCTACTCGGTGCTCACCGAGAACCAGAAGAAGCGCTTCGAGATGGACGACGAGCTGGACTTCTCGTTCGGCATCCAGAACCTCGCGCGCTTCCGCGGCAACTGCTTCAAGCAGCGCGGCTGCGTGTCGATGGTCATCCGGCAGATTCCCTTCAACATCCGGTCGTTCGCCGACCTCGGTCTGCCCGGCGTGATCGCCCGAATGGCCGAAAAGCCGCGCGGGCTCGTCCTCGTCACCGGTCCCACGGGCTCCGGCAAGTCCACCACGCTCGCCGCGATGATCGACAAGATCAACCGGGAGCGAAAAGGCCACATCATCACGGTGGAAGACCCGATCGAGTTCATTCACCGGCACCAGAGCTGCATCGTCAACCAACGCGAGGTGGGCACCGATACCCGGACCTTCGCCAACGCGCTCAAGTACGCCCTGCGCGAAGATCCCGACGTCATCCTCATCGGCGAAATGCGCGACCTGGAGACCATCCAGGCGGCGCTGACGATCGCCGAGACCGGCCACCTGGTGTTCGCGACGCTGCACACCAACTCGTCGGCCGAAGCGATCAACCGCATCATCGACGTGTTCCCGAGCCATCAGCAGTCGCAGGTACGCGCGCAGCTCGCGTTCGTGCTCGAGGGCATCGTCACGCAGACGCTTCTGCCGCGTGCCCGGGGCCGCGGTCGCGTCATGGCCGCTGAAATCCTGGTGATCACCGCCGCGATCCGCGCGTTGATCCGTGACGACAAGATCCACCAGATCTACTCGCTCATGCAGTCCGGCAAGAAGTTCGGGATGCAGACCCTGAACGACGCGTTGTACCAACTGTACGTCGCCCGCGAGGTCGTCGAGGAGGAGTGCCTCCGCACCTCCGGCGACCCCAACGAGTTCCTCCGGATGATCGGGCGCGCGCCGCTCGACGAGGGGGAAGATCGCAGCAAGTCCACTTCGCAGCGCACGGCCGCCGTGGCCGGCGGCCGCCGGTAGCACGACGGGCCAGGAGCCGAAATGCCGAACTTTACCTACACCGCCAGGTCGCAGAGCGGCGAACTGAAAACTGCGACGATCGAAGCCGCATCAAAGGAGGACGTGGTCGCGCAGCTGCGACGCCAGCGCCTCTCCGTGGTCAAGGTCGACGAGGACGCCAAGCCGAAGAAGACGAAGGGCAGCGTGAAGATGCGCGACATCGTCATCTTCACCCGTCAGTTCTCGACGATGATCAACGCCGGTCTGCCGCTCGTTCAGGCCCTCGATATCCTGGCCAAGCAGTCCGAGAACAAGGTGTTGCAGGACGTCACGCGGGCCGTGGTCTTCGACGTGGAGTCGGGTCACACCGTCGCCGACGCACTGGCCAAGCACCCCAACGCGTTCAGCGAACTCTACGTGAACATGGTCGCGGCCGGTGAGGCGGGCGGTATCCTCGATACCATCCTGCTCCGATTGGCGACGTTCATGGAAAAGAACGACGCCCTCGTGCGCAAGGTGAAGGGCGCGATGATCTACCCGGGCGTCATCATGTCGGTCGCGGCCATCGCGATCATGGTGCTGCTCATCTTCGTCATCCCGGTCTTCGAGAGCATGTTCGCAAGCGTCGGCCTGGCCCTGCCGGTGCCGACCCGCATCGTCATCGGCCTCTCACGGTTCCTCAAGGGCTACTGGTGGGCCGTGGGCGCGGGCGTAGGTGGCGGCGTGTTCATGCTCAAGCGCTACTACGGCACGTCCAACGGTCGGCTCGTGATCGATCGCATCATGCTCCGGCTTCCGGTGCTTGGTGACGTACTCCGCAAGTCTGCCGTCTCGCGCTTCACCCGCACGCTCGGCACACTCATCTCCTCGGGTGTCAGCATCCTCGACGGTCTCGAGATCACGGCGAAGACCGCGGGCAATCGCGTCATTCAGGACGCCATCATGGCCTCGCGAGCGTCGATCGCCGGAGGTGATACCATCGCGGCCCCGCTGCAGAAGTCCCAGGTCTTCCCGCCAATGGTCATTTCGATGATCGCCGTCGGTGAACAGACCGGTGGGCTCGATGAGATGCTTTCCAAGATCGCGGACTTCTATGACGAAGAAGTCGACGCCGCGGTGTCCGGGCTGCTTTCTCTGCTTGAGCCCGTCATGATCGTCTTCCTTGGCGTCGTCGTCGGTGGTATGGTTGTAGCCATGTACCTGCCGATCTTCGACATGATCAACGCGGTCCAGTAAGGCAAAGGCCTTCCAGGATACGGATGCTGGATTGAGGGGTGGAGGGATGAAGGGGGACGGATTGGATCGGTGGATTGAGAAACAATTGCTGATGTACTGATAGCTTCGTTCCCTTTCGCCCTCGTGCTGGGGAACCGAGAAACGCCTCCCGGGAGCAATCCCGGGGGCGTTTTTGGTTTGCGTGATGCAGGACGGTGGTCCTCGAGTGGGCGCGGCGGAGGCAACATGGTTCGGGCCGGTGGTCCTCGCGCGGGCGCGGCGGAGTCAAGATGGCGGCGGCTGACGGCAGGGCGGGGCTTCGGTCGCCGTAAGGCGTGGTCTCGGGCGATTCTGCCGCCGCGGTCCGGCCGCTAGACTCCCGCCGCCCGCCAACCCTGCGCCCATGGTCGAGTCTTTCCGCCTGCATCTCCTTCTTGCTGCCTGCATCGCGTTTGCCCCACTGGGCACGGCTGCGCAGGTGGCAGACACGCTACCGCGCCCCACGCTCCGGGCCGCCTTTCGTTCGGGCGACATCCGCATCGACGGTCGGCTCGACGAAGCGGACTGGGAGCGCGCCGAGGCGGCGAAGGACTTCGTGCAGAACTCGCCGAATCCGGGCGCACCGGGAACACACCCCACCGAGGCGCGCGTCCTGTACGACCGCGCGGCGCTCTACATCGGGGTCCGCATGTCCGACCCACGGCCGGACTCGATCGCACAGCAAATGGCGCGTCGCGATGCGGTCGACATCTACTCCGACTGGATCCGGATCGGCATCGACTCGTACTTCGATCGTCGTACGTCGTTCATCTTTGCGGTCTCGCCACGCGGGATCCAGCGCGATGAGTTCCGGTACAACGACAACGAGAACGATCCCCTCTGGGACGCGGTCTGGGAAAGCGCCGCGCACATCGACAGCGCGGGATGGAGTGTCGAGGTCCGCATCCCGCTGTCGCAGCTCCGGTTTTCGGTGTCGAACGGCGCGACGGCCCGCTGGGGCATCCAGTTCGGTCGCATGTTCGCGCGGAACAACGAGGCCGATCTCTGGTCACCGATGCCGCCGCAGCAGCCCGGTGTCGTTTCGCGCTACGGTGACCTCGTGGGGCTCGACTCCCTGGTGTCGCCGCGTCGGCTCGAGGTGCTTCCGTACGTCTCCTCGCAGGTCGAACGCGCTCCGGGCAACCGAGCGAACCCGTTCTACCAGGCCACCGCGGCCGATGTCCGCGTCGGCGCCGACGTGCGTTACGGCCTCCCGGCCGGGCTCACGCTCACGGCCACGGTCACTCCGGACTTCGGACAGGTCGAGGTGGATCCTGCCGTCGTGAACCTCTCCGCGTTCGAGGTCTTCTTCCCCGAACGGCGGCCGTTCTTCCTCGAGGGCGTCGACATCTTTCGCTTTGGCCAGAGCGTCACGTTCAACGACAACAACCCAAGCAACTTCTTCTACACTCGACGTGTAGGTCGAGCGCCGCGTCGATCGCTGGCGACGACGGGGGCGGCATATTCTGACGTGCCGTCGCGCTCGGACATCGTCGCGGCGGCCAAGGTCTCTGGCAAGACGGCGGGCGGCCTCTCGGTTGGCGCGCTGGGAGCGCTCACGCGCGAGGTGCAGGGACGGTTCACGCTGCCGAGTGGCGGCATCGGCAAGGCGCCGGTGGAACCACGCACGGGCTTCCTGGTCACGCGGCTGCGACAGGACTTCCGCCAGGGGAATACCGTCATTGGCGGTGTAGCGACCGCCGTCCGCCGCTCGCTCGACGATCCCGCGCTTGCCTCCTTCTTCGTGCGCGACGCGGTCGTCTCCGGTGCGGACTTCGAGCACCGGTGGGGGCGGCGCACGTGGGCTCTGAGCGGGTTCCTTGCGGGGAGCCGTGTGGCCGCTGACGCCCCGGTGATCACCGCGCTCCAGCGCTCTCCCATCCGGTCGTTCCAGCGTCCCGATTCACGCGCGCTGCGTCTGGACACCACGAAGACGTCTCTCGATGGCATCTTCGGGACGCTCTCGCTCGCGCGAACCGCCGGCGAGCACTGGCTGGGCTCCCTGACCTACGAGCACACCAGTCCCGGCTTCGAGGTCAACGACCTCGGGTTCCAGACCCGCGCCGATATCCGTTCCCTGTCTTCGGCCGTCCAGTTCCGGGAGACCAGGCCAGGTGCCGTGTTCCGCAACTACCAGATGCAGGCCTTCGTCACCGGAGCGGCCAACGCCGACGGCAATGTCGTCGAGAAGCGCCTCTCCGTGCTCGCCAACGGCCTGCTCAACTCCTTTTGGGGGCTGAATACCTGGCTCTTCATTCAGCCCGAAGCATGGGACGACCGGCTCCTGCGTGGCGGGCCCCTCTCGCGAAAGCCGACCGAGTACCAGGCGCGGGTCGGCACCGAGACGGACAACCGTCGCGTGGTGGTGGGCTCGGCGGCCTACGAGTACAACGGCAACGCCGCGCGGGAGTGGCGGCACACGGTGGAAGCCGGCGTCGAGATCCGGCCGTCCTCGGCCGCGCGCATCCAGTTCCGCCCACAGCTGGTGCGCCAGTTCGATGTGGATCAGTACGTGACCGTGGTGCGCGACCCCGCCTCGGCGACCTATGGATCGCGCTGGGTCTTTGGCGACATCGACCAGAGCGAGTTTTCGCTTGAAACGCGCGCCGAGTGGACGTTCAGTCCGATGCTGACCTTGCAGCTCTGGGCCCAACCCTTCGTGGCATCGGGTCGCTATCGGAGCTTCAAGGAGTTTCGGACGCCAGGTCGCTTCGACTTTGATGTGTACGGTCGGGATCGCGGCACCATCACGCGGCACACCGGCGCGAACGGCGATCAGGTGCGCGTCGATCCCGATGGCTCCGGGCTCGCACCCGCGTTCTCCTTTGGCGAGCAGGACTTCCTGGTGCGATCGCTGCGCGGCAACGCGGTGTTGCGGTGGGAGTACCGTCCGGGCTCCACGCTGTTCGTCGTGTGGCAACAGCAGCGCGAGGGTTTTCGCGATGTCGCCGACCTTGCTGCGTCACGCGATTTGTCGAGCGCCTTCCGCGATCCGGCGCGCAACGTGTTCCTCGTGAAGGTGAGCTACTGGCTGGGGCGATAGGCTGGCGCAGGCCGGTGAGTCAGCACACGCACAAGTCCGGGCTCGCTGGCTGCCCGCGTCCACGGCCTACTGGCTGGTCCCATCCGCCGGGGCGGTCAGGGTGATGTCCGCGAGCACGTTGCCAGGACAGTCTCGTACGCGGGCGCTTCGGGGCGAGAACATCGACGATGCGAAACGCGCCGCGCAGGTCATCGACGGTTCCCTCACCCCGACTCAGCATGGCCAGGACCTCTCTCCCACGGTGCTCTGCACCACGCACCAGGTAGCACGCGGTATGCTGGCTGCAGTTGCCCGTGCCGTACTGGTGGCCGCCCCAGGGCTGAAACCGGTAGCCATCATAAAGACAGATGATGATCTGTCCGGCGGGCTGTTCCGGGCATTCGTAGTGTGCGTGAAAGGAGTAGGCAAACGTGACATTGATCCCGTTGTAGCACGCGGCGCAGTCATCAACTGGAATGGCGGCGCCGAGTTCGACAGGAGAGGTGCGAGCGACACTGACACTCGCATCGGAGTTGCCGTAACTCGTGACAACGAGGGACATGGCCAAGAGGGATGGCAGTCGCATGGTCAATCTCTCCTCGGTGGGTTGTTCCTGGTCGCTAGTCTGATGCGCGAGAGCCGTACGATGTTCGTGCCATCTGGCGCATCCACTACGCTGACGAGTTTGTCCGCGCCAGCCATGGCGACGACAAAGGGGCTCAGGATCTGCTGAGCCTTTAGCTTCCCCTCAGGGATCGAACGCCTCTCCAGCACGATCTCGAAGAAGTTCTCGCGTGCAAGGTTGGGCCCCTTCGGGCTGACGAGCGACCCGCCCATCGTCAACGGCTTCCATCGCGCCTTCGCCCGCTGAATGAGGACGAACAGATCGGACCCAAGTACGCGTGCGCCAAGAATCATCGGCATGGGCCTCACGAGCCATGGCGGTTCTCGCATGGCCACTCGACCCGCAGGAAACCAGTCGACGCGCGGCCGTACCTCAGCGAGCTGGTGTCCAGAGGACGAAGCGAGCGTGACGTGGTATGCATACACCTTGCTGATCACCACGCCGGAGTCGCCCGCGCCGGCAAGGAGACGGATACGATCAAAGTCCTCCTCTCCGTCGTTGTCCCCGGGCTGCACGCTTGGCCCGAAGCCCCCTTTGACGAGGAGCGGAAACACCAGCCCCTGCCGTCCCTTTGTCGATGCGTTCGGCACACTTACGAAGAACTGATGCCCCACGCGGGCCGGATTCAGCGCGTGCGCTTCGAGGGGGAAGGTTCGAGCGAGGCGGCCATCCGGAGCAAACACCGTGGCGCGCAGGTTCAGGCCGTCGAGGACGAACAGGGAATCCCCGTCCCCGAAAGCCAGCCCATCGTGCTGCAGGAACTCTCCGGGCCCCTTGCCACGTCTGCCGAGCAAGGCAATGAATGCACCGGAGATGTCGTACAGGGCGATGGCGCCGCGTTCGGAGACCTGTGAGATCGCGATTCGCGTCTTACCCTCTGCCACGATGACGCTGCCAGCCAGCAGGTCGAAGCGCCCGGCCACGCCGCGCAGATCAAGGCTCGGTGCAAGATCGACATCCTGCGCCCCCGCAATCCCGCCCGGCGCCACCATGAGCGCCAGAAACGCGACGATCGACCTCCGCACCATGGCGACCCTCCCTCGCAGTCCCGCGCCCCAATGGCCAGTCGGCATCATCTCCCCGGCGTGGTTCATCGCGCACGAACCCCGGCAAGCGTTCCATCAACCGTCGCCACTATGCGCGGGGGGGGGGGCGCGTTTGTCAAGAGCCAGGCACGTGGCCCGCCGGATGCAGGGAAACGGTTGGTCGGACCGGAAGCGGCGACGGGATGGCCTGACATCCGCGCGCTCTGGTCGCGCTGATCACAGGGCGGGCATTCTCGCCGCCGCCTAGATTCCTCGGCTATGTACTACATCCTCACCTACGAAGGCGTCGACTCATACGCCGAGGTGCGCGCGCCGTTCCGGCCCGCGCATCTCCAGCACGCAAGAGACGCGTATGCACGCGGGGAGCTGGTGCAGGCCGGCGCACTCATGCACCCCACCGACGGCTCCGTCCTGGTCTTCCGCGGCGATTCATCCGAGGTCGCCAAGCGCTTTGCGGCCACCGACCCGTTCGTGCTGAACGGCGTGGTCAAACGATGGACGGTGCGCGAATGGACCACCATCGTCGGCGCCGATGCCACCGTGCCCACCATAGGAACCTGACATGTCCCAACTGACCGCAACCGAGTGGATCTGGCGCGATGGCACCTTCATCCGCTGGGCGGATGCCACGATTCACGTCCTGAGTCACTCCGTCCAGTACGGCTCCGCGGTGTTCGAGGGCATACGCTGCTACTCCACGCCGAAGGGCCCGGCGATCTTCCGGCTGCAGGCGCACCTCGAGCGGCTGCTCGGGAGCTGTAGGGTCTACCGCATGGACCCTCCCTATGCCCTGGACGAACTCGTGGACGCCTGTCGCGCGCTCGTGCGCAAGAACGCGCTCGACGCGTGCTACATCCGACCCATGGTCATCCGCGGATACGGCGCGTCGTCGATGGTGCCCTTCGCGTCGCCGGTCGAAGTCTTCCTGCCGTGCTGGCCATGGGGCGCCTACCTCGGCGCCAGTGCGCTCGAAGATGGTGTGGATGCGCAGGTGTCGTCGTGGAATCGCGTCGCGCCGAACACGATCCCCACGATGGCAAAGATCGCGGGCAACTACCTCTCGGGAATGCTCGTGAAGATGCAGGCGCTGGCCGACGGCTACGCCGAGGGGATCTCGCTCGGCCCCGACGGTCTGCTGTCCGAGGCGTCGGGCGCAAACCTCTTCCTGGTGAAGGGTGGTCGCATCTTCACCGCACCGGTCGACGGCACGCTCTTGCCGGGGATCACCCGCGACACGGTCCTCTCTCTCGCGGGCGACGTCGGGGTGCAGGTGAACGTGCAGGACATGCCGCGTGAGTCGCTCTACCTCGCCGACGAGGTCTTCTTCTGCGGTACGGCCGCCGAGATCACGCCGGTGCGCTCGGTGGACAAGCTGCCGGTGGGGACGGGGAAGCCGGGCCCCGTGACGCGCGCGTTGCAGGAGCGCTTCCGGCAGACGGTGACCGGCGAGATTCCTGACGCGCACGGCTGGCTCACGCACGTCAACGACTGAACGCGTGTCTGGCTGGGTGGCGCTCACGCGGCCAGTGCCGCAGAGCATCGTCGACTGCCAACTGACGCACATCTCGCGCACGCCGATCGATGTGGAGCGTGCGCGGGCGCAACACGCGGAGTACGAGGACGCGCTGCGCACCTGCGGTTGTACGGTCGTGCAGCTCCCCGAACTGCGCGCGAGCCCGGACTCGGTGTTTGTCGAAGACGTCGCGATCGTGCTCGATGATCTGGCCGTCCTCACACGACCCGGCGCACCGTCAAGGCGCGACGAGGTGCCGCCGATGGCGGAGGCGTTGAGACCGTATCGACGGCTCGCCGCGCTCGAAGCACCTGCGACGCTCGATGGGGGTGATGTTCTGGTGGTCGACCGGACGCTCTGGGTCGGGCGCACGTCGCGAACCAACGCCGAGGGAATCTCCCAACTCACGCGCTGCGTGGAGGGCGCGGGCTATGTCGTGCGTTCAATCGGCGTGGCCGGCGCCTTGCACCTCAAGACGGCGGTGACGCGTGTTGGTCCCCGTCATCTGCTCGTGAATCGCGACTGGGTCGACGCCTCGGTATTCGGCGGTGTATCGCTCATCGAGGTCGACCCGACCGAACCGTTCGCCGCGAACGCGATGCTGATCGGTGACCGGGTGATTCACTCCACCGCGTTTCCACGCACGCATCAGCGGTTGCGTGCCGCCGGCATCGAGGTTGTCACGGTCGACGCCTCGGAACTCGCAAAAGCCGAGGGTGGTGTGACGTGCTGTTCGCTGCTCGTTCGCGGCAGCGAGGCGTAGGTCCGCGACCGGGCGCGATCGCCAACTGCGGGAACGGCGTTTGCCAACCGACCGATCCGCGTCACCTCCGGCTATCGGACCTCGGGCCACAACGCGGCCGTCGCCGGCAGTGAGACGTCGTCGCACGTGGTGATCTTGCGGACTGCGGTGATCGACACGTCGACGCAGATGCAGGGGGCCGGTCCCGGCCGGATTCACCGGCCGGATCACAGGGAAGGGGGGCGGCCTCGGTGCGCCGCTCCCCTTCCACGTCTCAGTTACTTCACGGTCACGCGGCCGACCATGCCGAGCAGCGCATGGGGGTCGCACTGGAAGTAGTAGGAGCCCGGGCCCCACGTGACCTTCACGTCTTCCACCTGACCGGGGGCCTGGAGCATCTGGCCGGCCGGGGGCAGCCCCTGCACGCCGGGGTTTGAGTCCGGCAGGAAGTGCACGTTGTGCACGCCAACCACCAGCTTGAACCGGATCACGTCTCCACGCTTTGCCTCGAACGTCGCGGGCTCGAACCGGTTGTTGCCCTGATCGTCGGTGATCATGTCGACCGGGATGATCGTGCCGCCGGGATCAGGGGTCTGGCCGGTGGCGGCAGGCGCCGCCGCCGGCGTCGTGGCGGTGTCCGCGGCCTGTTCCGTACCTCCTCCGCAGGCAGCGAGCGTGATCGAGGCGAGGGCAATGGTGAGCAGTCGGTTCGTGGTCATGGTGTCGAGTACGGGTAGTGAGTTCAGACTTCAGAAATCGCGACGTCGAAACGCCCGCAGGGCCAGCAGCCCGGGGACGAGCGCCCACATCGCAAGGCCGGCGACGGCGAGTGTCACACCAGTGGCACCGCCGAAGGCACGGGTGAAGACCGCCCCGGTGTAACCGAGCAGGGCAGCCACATCGAGGCGCGACACGAGGAGCACACGCGCGAGGTCAACCGGGTTGAGGAAGGTCAGCGCGAGCAGCGGACCTTCCAGCGCGGCATCACGCCACGCGACCGCGATCCAGAGCACGACCGCGTCGTAAGCAACGGTGAGCAGGATCCACACGCCGAGTGCAGCGGCAAGGCCTCGAAGGCGATCTTCGACCAGGCCGCCGATGAGGACCGCGATGGCCGCGAACACGGCGGTCAGCGCGACCCCGGCCACGAGCATGAGCACCAGCAACGGCACCGCCTCGGGGCCAATCGCGCGGTGCAGCAGCAGCGGGACCGTCACGCCGCCAACGAACGCCATGGAGAGCGGGAGGACGAGCCCGGCGAACAGCCCGTGGAAGAGCCGTCCGCGGTCCACCGGCTGCGTCAGGAGCAGCGTGTTGAACTCCCGGGCACCGTGCCAGTAGATCGTGCCGAACACGATCGTGACCAGCGGTACGAGGAGGAGCACCAGATTGAGCAGGCTCACCAGCGCGCGCGGACCCGAGCCGGCGAGCCGGAGGAGCAGATCGGTGGCGAGGAGAAAGAAGCCCAGGTACGCGAGGATCCACCGATTGCGGAGCACGTCGATCAGCACGTAGCGGCCGATCCTCAGGATCATGGTCATGGGGCCTCCACGCGCATGACGGGACGGTGGTCGCGCATCAACCGCGCGGCGGCGCGTTCGAGCGTCGGTTCACCGGCCTCGGCCATCAGCGCGCGCGGGCGTCCGCTGAAGCGCACGCCGCCGTCGAGGAGGAAGACGACGTGGTCGGCCAGCTCCTCGACCTCGCTCAGGACATGTGAAGTCACGAGGACCGTGCGGCCCTGGTCGCGCACGCGCCGGATCTTGTCCTTGAGTGTTGAGCTGGAGACCGGGTCGAGCGCGGCGGTGGGTTCGTCCAGGATCAGTACGTCCGGCGAGAACAGGAACGCGAGTGCCGCGTTGATGCGCTGGCGCGTCCCGCCCGACAGGTGGCGCATCGGCGCGTGCAGCACCGGCGCGAGCGCCAGGGTGTCGATCAGTTCATCGTCCCGCTCTACGCGTCCGCCGCGCAGATCGGTCAGCATCGCGAACACGTTCGCCGCGGTCAGGTTGTCGGGGTAGCGGGCCGCCTGTGGCATGTAGCCGACGCGCGCCCGATATCCGGCGTCGCCTTCGATGCGGCGTCCGTCGAGCCGCAGTTCACCGGCATCCGGCCGGACGAGGCCGAGCACCATCTTGTTGAACGTGGTCTTTCCGGACGCGTTGGGGCCGATGATCGCGGTGACCTCGCCGCGCGGAATGTCGATGTCGACCCCGCGCAGCACGGACAGCCGGCCAAACGACTTGTGCAGGTTGCGGGCCTCGATCATCTCGCGGCCTCCTGCGGCGCGCGGGTCCGGGGCGCTTCGTCACGCACGTCCGGCGCGATCGCCGGCAGGGCGCGCTCCGCGAGATCGAGAAGGTCGACCAGCATGCTGCGGAGCAGCACGAGGCTGGCCGGGCTCTGCTCGACGACGAGTGCGAAGAGGCGCACCGGCGCGAACGGGACGTCGCCGATGCCGTCGCGATCCAGGTCGTAACCCGTGTAGCGGTCCCAGTAGTTGCCGCGGAACGTCGAGTAGTTGGAGCGGCTGTTCGTGCCCACGTCGAAGGCGTTGCCCTCGAAAACATTGTCGCTGAACACGTTGCCCTGGGCGCTGGCCAGCACCTTGAGGCCCCAGCCGTTCGCGGCGAAACGATTGCCGATCACCTGGTTGCGACCGGCATCCTCGAGGTAGAGTCCGACCGAATTGCCGAGAAAGCGGTTGCCCCGGACCTGTGACTCGTCGATGTCCTTGAGGAGGAGCCCGTAGGCGGCGCTCCCGATGTTCTTCTCGAAGGTGTTGGCCGTCATGGTCACCGTGTGCGAATACATCACGGCGACCCCGTTGCCGTTGGCGCGGAACGTGTTGGTGTCGTAGGTGCAGTCGTGGGAGAACATGAAATGCAGCCCGTAGCGCGCATTGCGCTCGGCGACATTTCGGTGGATCTGGCCCGCGGTGACAAACTCGAAGTAGATACCGTCGCGGTGGCCGCTGACGGCATTGCCGGTGATCGTGAGGCTGTCGCTGTACCAGGCGTGGATGCCGTTGCCGGTCTCCATCTGACCGCCGCCCGTGCCGCGGATCGTGTTGTCGGACACCCGGCAGCCGACCGTGCGCTCGAGCGAGATCGCGAAGGCCGTGGCCTCGAGGCGGTTGCCGCGGATCGTGCATGCCCTGGCATTGCGCGCGCGGATCCCGGCGCGTTCATCGACCTGCGAAGAGCCGGTGTTCACGAACGTGAGACCCTCGACGGTCACGTCGTCGGCCTCGATGAGCAGAATGGTTCGGGCGCCTTCGCCATCGAGGCGGGCGCCGGGTTCACCCACGAGCGTCATCGGTCGACGCACCACGATCATTGGTTCGCGGTAGGTGGCCGCGCCGATGACGATGCGGGCGCCGTGCGGCGCGGCAGCAACGGCCTCTCCGATGCGCGCGTAGCGCGAGCCCGGGCCCACGCGCACCACCGCGCCCTCCTGGGCGACCACGGGCGCGGCACTGGCGAGGAGCAGGACGAGTCCGGCCGCCCGAGGGGTGTGCACGCTCAGGCGACTCGTTCCGCGCCCGTCACCGCGGCAACTGCCGCGGCCGCATGGCGCTGGCGCAAGGCGTCGGTGCGCGCGAACCAGATAGCGAGTCCCGTGAGCCCCGCGGCGGCAAAGGCGAACAGGCCGCCCGCCGCCGGCCACGACGTGGCCGTGAAGTTCAGCAGTTGCTTCGTCCCGATGAGGGGCGGCTGATACGACATCCCGGGAACACGAATGATGGCATTCTCCACGTCGAGGTTGTGGCCGTAGTCCCACGTCCACCACCAGAAATCGGCCAGGCCGGCGACGGCGAACACCGCCAGGCAACCGGCAAAGACCCACGCCAAGCTGCGTCGTCCGGTGGCGGCCGCGAGCAGCGCGAGGCCGGCCAGTGCGGCGACTACGTATGGCATCAGTCGGAGTTCGCGGATCGTATCCGGCTCGATCCGTTTCATGCCGATGTAGTGGTTCAGGTTGTTGATGTTGCCGAGGTCGTTCGGCGTGCGGCCCGTGATGGTGTTGATGCGGATGTCCATCGCGAGGCCCTCAGGATACTGCGGTGCCGACAGGGCCACGGACCAGATGGGGAAAACAAACATGCCGGCCATCAGGATGGCAGCGGCAGCGAGCAGGATCCGGGAACGCAGGGGAAGCATGGTCCAGCGGGTGAGTGCACGGGGGTGGTCGTTCGGACCACCCCCATGCGGTGAGCTAGCGTTTTCCGGCAGCGGGTGGAGCCGCCGCGGGACGTGGCACGTTCGCCTGGAGGGCGACCGCGCGTCCGGCTGGTGAGACCCGGACGTAGCCCATCATCTCCTGGTGCAGCGCACTGCAGAAATCGGTGCAGTAGAAGGGGTAGACGCCCGGATACTTCGGGATCCACGTCAACGTTCTGGTCTGGCCGGGCATCACCAGCAGCTCGGCGTCGCTCCAGTTGCCCATGGCCGCGAAGCCGTGGGGCACGTCCCAGTCCTGTTCGAGGTTCGTGACGTGGAAGAGCACCGTATCACCAACCTGGACGCCTTCGATGTTGTCCGGCGCGAAGTGCGAGCGGATCGCGGTCATTTTCACGTGCACGGTCTTGCCCTGGCGCGAGATCCCGGCGTCCTGTTCACGCTTCGTGGCCCACGGGTGCGCGTTGTCGGCCAGCGTGAAGAACTTGGTCTCCTTGTCCTTCAGCAGGTTCGCGTCGATCGCCTGCGCGTAGTGCGGCTCGCCGATCAGCGGGAAGTCGAGCAGGAGCTTCATCTTGGCGCCGCTGATGTCGTACAGCTGCCCGGCCTGGGTCAGTTCGGGACCCGTGCCGAGGTAACGATCCTTGGTGATCTTGTTCATGGCGACCACGTACTTGCCGTAGGGCTTCTTTGTGTCGCCGCCAGGCACCATGAGGTGACCGATCGAGTAGTACGTCGGGACGCGATCGACGACCTTGAAGTCGCTGAAGCACCACTTCACGATCTCCGACGAGATGAAGACCGAGGTGTAGGCGCAGCCCTTGTCGTCGAACTCGTTATGCAGGGGGCCGAGCCCGGGGTTCTGGACCTCGCCGGCCATGACCTTGGCGTAGGCGAGCACCGGGATGCCCTCCACGTCCTTCTCGAAGGCCTTCTCCTCGATGGCCTTCATCATCTTCGAGAACGAGTGGACCGGGATCACCGTGGCCAGCTTGCCGCCGCCGACGATGTATTCACCGGTCGGATCGATGTCCACGCCGTGCGGGGACTTGGGCGTCGGCAGGTAGTAGATGCTGCCCGCGCAGTCCTTCGGGTCGATCACGTTCACCGCGGTCTTGAACTCGGTGGTCGCCTGGTGCGTCGTGTGGCTCATCACGTTGTGCGCATACCGCGCCGGCCAGGACCTGGCCTTGCCACCCGCCGCGCACGCTTCCAGCGCCTTCCAGTTCACGGCGGCGATGTAGTCGTAGTCGTTCTTCGACGCGTTCACCTCGAGCTTGGTGAAGGCCTGCTCGGTGTTGTACGAAGTGAAGAACGCCCAGCCGTGCGATGGGCCCTTGCCGGGGCGACCGAGATCGTAGTCGATGCCGGGGACGAGCAGCTGGAACGCGATGTCCATCTTGCCCGCCTCATTCGCCTTCACGAAGGAGATCGTACCCTTGAACTTCGAGGCGCGGTCGCTGATGGCGACGTCCGCCTGCGGAATCGGGACCGAGAATCGCGTCGCGCCGATGAGGTATTCGCTGTTCTCGGTCACGAACGGCGCGCCATGGTTGCCGCCGGTGTTCGGCACCTCGATCGTCTCGACCGTCTCGAAGGTCGCGAGATCGATGCGGGCAAAGCGCGGCGTGTTGTTCGCATTGATGAACAGCCAGCGGCCGTCATGTGCGCCGTCGGTCTGCGACAGCGACGGGTGGTGCGTATCGTCCCACGGAATGTTGCCGAACGACGAGTTCAGCAGCGCCTTGGTCTCCACGTTGTAGCCGTAGCCGTTCTCCGGGTTCTGGGCGAACACGGGGATGACCTTGAGCAGGCGACCTGAGGGCAGGCCGTACACGCTCACCTGCCCGGAGAAGCCGCCGGACATGAAGGCGTAGAACTCGTCCTTCGCGCCCGGGGCGACGTAGACGCGGTTCGCGGCGTCGCTCGCGCCGGCCATGGAAGTGTTGGGTCGCGCGGGCCCGCAGGCAGCCGCGGCGACGAGCAGCCCCGCCAGCGCGCAGGCATGCCACCTGGTTCGGCGTGACGATGTCATGGAGTGTGATCCTCGATCTCGGGGTTCTGCAGGCCCGGACGTCCGGCTGCACCTCAAGGATCATTTCCAATGGCCTGCGCCAGCATGGGAGAATCCCCGAACCCGGCAGCAGGACTCCGCACGACCGCCTCAGGGATTACCCGACAGCCCTCCGATCACCTGCGCGACATACCACTGGCGCCAGTGAGGTGGCGCGCTCCGATGACGCCGAGCCGCCGGAAAGTCGGCCACCAACGGGCGCGGGTGAGCCAGGTCCTGCGCGCGCCGAAATCCCCCGGAGCTACTGGTACTGGATGTAGAGTGGCTTCGGGTTCAGGGCGAGCACGTCCGCGGGGCCCATCAGCACCCAGCCCTTCTTCCGGACGTCGTTCTTGTAGAAAATCTTGAAGCCCGTGAACTGCACCGGCTCGCTGTAGACGAAGTTCACGTAGCTGCCACGCTTGAGCTCCGCGTTCCCCCAGCCGTCCATCTGCACCACCACCTGCACCCGCGGATCGAGGCGGATGTTTCGATAGTTCGTGAGCATGGCGCGCGTGAAGCGATGGACCACGAGCACCTTTGGCGGAAGGTCGTGCTTCGTGACCAGTTCCTGCAGAAACTCGCTCGCGTAGTTCACGTCGCTCGCGTCCATGGTCCCGATGCGCTTGCCCGGCGCGTGCCCGGATTTCATGGAGAACTCGGGGTCGATGCCGAGGTGCACGTTTGGCTTCGCGAACCAGTGGGCGAGGCGCGGGAGTTCGGACCGCAGGTTGCTCTTGCCCACCTGGATATCGAGGAACAGGAGCGCGTTCCGGCGCTGCGCCCACTCCGCCACCTCGGCGATCAGCGAATCGCCCATGCGGGCGCGCCACATGCCGTCGGCGCCAGGCGACCCCTGCGCCACCACGGCGATCAGATGGAGCGCGGGGATGGCCGGCGTCGTGGTATCCGCCTTGGTCCATGCGGCTACTTCACGGTCCAGGCGGCGGAGCATTTCTTCGGGGCGCACCTCGCCCAGGATGCCCATGCGCGTCGAACGGGGGTTTCCGTAATACGCCACGATGCGCCGCGCCGGGAGGATGCTACCGGGCAGCGGTGCAGGTCCCTTCACGGGCCACTCCGGCGCCGGACGCGCTGGCCGAGCTGGCTTGGCGTTCGCCGTGCCCGAGCCGTTGCCTGTCTTCGCTTTCGGGCGCGCACCACTCCGCGGCGGTGACTTCGCCTTGGTGCTCTGCGCGGCGATCGGATCCGGACCCACGACCTCCGGTACGACGGGGGCTGCGACAGAGAGCGCGAGGAGCAGGAGCGAACGTTGGATCACGACAGAAACCTCTGAGCGGTTGGAGGGCAGGCTAATCGAGTCCTGCCGCCGGGAACAGTCGAACGCGCGCGAAATCGGCTGGCCCTCGCCGTCGCCATGCTCCGCTGGCAGAGCACGTTCGTCCCGGTCGATCGCGACGTCACGGCGCAGACGCTGCGATTCGCGCAATCGCCGGGCGTGGGGCCACCACCATGATCTGTGACGGCCCTTCAATGGACGATCCGGATCGACGTACATCTCCCTCGTACCCCGCATTCATGAGGAGTCTCCGATTTCGATACCAGACGGGTCCGTCGCGCGTCTTGTCGCCGTGAAGCTGCTCGTCCTGAACTGTCATGAGGCATGGGTGCACCAGCTGGGTGTACTCAACGCCGAGCTGGACATCGTCATCGGTCTTCCCGGCCGCTACACCTCGGCGTGGGACACACGCATGCGCCCGCTGCCGGCTGGCGCCCGCACACTGACGCTCGAGGAAGCCATCGCCTCAGGTCAGGCGTACGACTGCGTCATCAATCACAACATCACGGATCTGCTCGACACGCGCGCCATTGCGGCACCCAAGCTTCTGGTGCTGCATGAGACGCTCGAGGGTCGCATGCAGCAGCAGGCCGCCGAGTTCGATGCCCGCGACATGCGCGCGCTGCTCAACACCTACCTCGCGTCGGTGGGTGGCCACGCCATCGCCATCTCGCGCATGAAGGCCAAGAGCTGGGGCGTCACGCACACCGTCGTGCACAACTCCGTCGACGTGGATGCGTACCCGCCGCACATCGGCGACGTGGACTCCGGCATTCGCGTGGCCAACCACGTCACGTCCAAGCGCGTGTTTCTCGCCTGGGACTTCCACGAGGCGGCCCTCGCCGACATGCCGATCCGGCTTGTTGGCCACAATCCGGACATGCCGGGCGTGAGCGCCGCGGACGACTGGGAGCACCTCAAGCGGATGCTGGCGTCACATCGGTTTCTCGTCCACACGGCCGACCCGCGCTACGAAGACGGCTACAACATGGCCGTGCTCGAGGCCATGGCCGCCGGGCTGCCGGTGGTGACCAACCAGCACCCGAGCACGATCGTGGAGCACGGAGTCACCGGTTTCATCGCCACCACGCCCCTCGACATGCGCGAATACGCGCGTCGCCTGCTGGATGACGCGGACCTCGCCCACTCGATGGGAGAACGCGCCCGAGAGTTCGTCCAACGGAGCTATTCGCCGGGACGCTTCCGCGTGGAACTCGCCCGGGCAATCCAGGAGGCCCGAAAGAAGTGGTCGCGCCGGGCCGCCAAGGCCGGCGCAGGCACCGGCGGGCGCGACCGCGCGCCGTAGGATCGCGGGGCCGGCCGTCACCTCCGCGTCAGGCGGGCTGCCGGCGCCGCTACGGATCGGGCGCCCGACTGTCGCCTCACCGTCGAGCGGCTTACCCGCTCTGCTACGGATTCGGCGCCCGAGGTCACCTCGCCGTCGGGCGGCTGCCCGCGCCGAAACGGCTTGGGCGGCGGACGTCACCTCGCCGTCACGCCATCTGCCCGCGCCGCGACGGCCTCGGCGGCAGACGTTACCGCGCCGTCACGCCATCTGCCCGCGCCGCGACGGCCTCGGCGGCAGACGTTACCGCGCCGTCACGCCGGCTGCCCCACCAGGCGGACCGGCGCAATTCCCAGGGGCCGCGGCTGCGTCGGTGGGCCACGCGTCACGGTGGAGCCCGCTCGCTGTCTCCGCTCATGGCCCCGCCGCACCTCCGTGACGCCGGCGTGACGGCGCGGGGAATGTGAGGAATGACCGGTCGAGCCCGCTGATCGTCCATTCCCTGATGCCTCGGCGTTTCCCACCCTCCCTTCTCGCCACGGCGCTGATCTCGGCGGCCTGCGGCCGCGGACCGGCGACGGTCCCCGCGCCCGCGCGCATGGACGCCGCCACGGCCGTGGCCTCGTTCGACACCGCGTGGTCCCGCATCGGCGCGACGTACTACGACACGACGTTCCGTGGACACGACTGGCGCGAGTTGCGCGCCACGTTCCGCCCCCTGGCCGAACGTGCGACCTCACCCATCGAGGTTCGCCAGGCCATCGAGTCGCTGTTCGTGAGACTGGGTGATTCACATTTCTACATCGTCCCCGGAGACGTGGCGCAGGCAATGCGCGCCAGTTCGGACGAAGAGAGCGATCGTCCGGGCACCACTGGGCTCGAGTTCCGGCTCATCGACGAGCGGCTCCTGGTTTCCCGCGTCGTGCCGGGCTCGCCGGCGGAGCAGGCCGGAGTGCGCGCGGGATGGGAAGTGCGCGCGATCGAAGGCGTGGACCTGATCGCCATGCTCGCCGCGCGGCGCCGACTGGATCATGCGCGCGACGTGCGCCGGGCCGGACTGCAGATTCCGCTGCGCGCCGAGTCCGCGACCCATGGCGCACCGGGTGGTATCGTGCACATGCGATTCAGGCGTGACGATGGCCGCGAGGTGCAGCTCGACGTGGCGCGCGCGGCGTTCGACGGCCAGGTGGTGCGCTACGGGCCGCTGCCGCCGCAGTACTTCGCGTTCAGTCACTCGCGCCATGCGGACGATCGCGGGTGCGTTGGCGTGATCCGGTTTTCGGTGTGGATGCTTCCGCTGCTGCCAGCGCTCGAAGGCGCGATGGACGAGCTGGCGAGCTGTCGCGGCATCGTGCTCGACCTGCGGGGCAACACCGGCGGTGTGGCGGCGCTGGTGATGGGCGTGTCCGGCTTCTTCGTGGACCGACCGGTGGCGTTAGGCACCTTGCAGGCGCGCGGGACGACGCTCCGCTACCTCGTGAACCCGCGGCGCAGCAACCGACGCGGTGAATCGGTCGAACCCTACAGCGGTGCGCTGGCGATCCTCGTCGACGGGCTCTCGGCGAGCACATCCGAGATCTTCGCCGAGGGGATGCGCGACATCGGGCGGGTGAAGGTCTTTGGCGACACGACCGCGGGTGAGGCGCTGCCCGCCACGCTCCAGAAGCTGCCCAACGGCGATCTGCTGATCCACGCGATTGCCGACTTTCACTCGGCGAACGGGGCTCGCATCGAGGCGAGCGGAGTCGCGCCGGACGTCGTGGTGCCGATGACGCGCCGGGACCTGCTCAAGGGCCGCGATGTCGCGCTCACGGCCGCCCTCACATGGGTCGGCGGGGCACGCGTCGAGGCCGGAGCGCGTGTAACCCAGCGCACCATACGTCCGTAAAGCGACCGGAACCCTCGCGGCCTTTCCGCACTAGATTCCTGTCCTCGGGTCGGTGAGTTCCGACCTCCCCTCATTCGGAGAACATCAGTCATGAACGTTCGTCGGGTATTGGCAACCGCGGCCCTCGCATCGGTCCTGCCCGGGTATGTCCACGCCCAGGCGCTGCCGGCCGCAAAGGATCTGGTCCAGGCGTGGGCCAAGGCGGTGAATGCCGACGGCTGGAAGGGTCACAAGTCGGCGCGGTCGACGGCGGCGTTCGACATGCCGGCGATGGGCATGAGCGCCAAGATGGAGCTCGCGCAGTCCTTCGATCCGCCGATGACGGTGACCAAGATCGACCTCCCGGGCATGGGCGAGATGCGTCAGGGCTTTGACGGAACGACCTCGTGGTCGCTGAACCCGATGCAGGGCGCACAGGTCCTGCCCGAGGAGATGGCGGCGGCCCAGCGCGAAGACGGCGACCCGGGCAACTACTCCCGCCTCTCGCCGGCCATCGTGAGCTCCGAGACCGTGGAGAAGACCAAGCTCAACGACCAGGATTGCTACAAGGTCAAGCACACCTGGAAGAGCGGGCGTGTCAGCCATGACTGTTTTTCGGTTGCCGACGGCATGATCGTCTGGTCGCAAACCAAGACCGCGACCCCGATGGGTGAGATGGAAGTGGTGACGACCTTTGGGGCCTACAAGGATTTCGGGGGCGTCAAGCGCGCCACGACCACAACGGTCGAACAGGCCGGGCAGCAGTTCATCATCACGCTCCAGGGCTGGGAGTGGGACACGGTGAACGTCAAGGAGTTCGAGCTGCCCCCCGAGGTAAAGGCGCTGGTGAAGAAGCCGTAGGGAAACGCGGACCATCGTCGCAGTGTCCCATACGAGGGCGGAGGGCGAGTCGATCGCGCTCCGCCCTCGGCGCATCGGTACTGGCGCCGGACATCGCGGCAGACTAGCTCACCAAAGCCACGCCTCCTTCGCATGACCGCTCCCAAGGCCCGCTGGTTCTGGCCCCTCGCTGCATTGCTGCTCCTGGCCGACTGCGGCACGAAACAACTGGTCGAAGAGCAGCTGACCGTGGAGCACCTCCCGCACGAGGTGATCGGCAACACGCTGCGCCTCACGCTCATCTACAATACCGGGGCCGCGTTCTCCACGTCGTTAGGCGACTACTCGCGCGTGGTCTTCTCGGCGCTCGCGATGGTGATCGTCGCGGTGCTCTATCGCATGTACCGGGACGCCGACGCCCACGACCGCGCCCTGGGCGCGGCCCTTGGCCTCATCGTCGGCGGCGCGGTCGGCAACCTGGTCGATCGCCTCCGCTCTCCGCGGGGCGTCGTCGACTTCATCGACGTGGGCATCGGCGATGCGCGATTCTGGGTGTTCAACATCGCCGACGTCGGCGTCACGACCGGCGCGGCACTGCTATTGTATCTCATGCTCCGCCGCTCCCACTCCACCGAGCCGCACCTGAAATGAGCGCCCTTCTCTCCGCAGTCCTCGGCGCCGCGCTGGCGTGCCAGGAACCCGTCGCTGCCGTCAACGCCAACTCCACCTATCGCGCGCTGTTCGAAGGCGGGAAGAACTTCGCGTCCTTCCTCGCCGCCGCCCAGCAGCGCAAGCAGCAGTGGGAGGGAAACTTTCGTGATGCAGCAGTTCCCGACGCGCTGCTGACGCGCGCCCGCGCCGCCGGCGGGCCGTGGAAGTTCCTGGTGGTCGCCGTCGATGGGTGCTCCGACTCGGTGAACACCATTCCGTATCTCGCGAAGCTCGTACAGCAGCTCATGGGCGTCGAGCTGCAGATCATCGGCAGCGACACCGGGCGCCACGTGATGGAGTCGCATCGCACACCGGACGGTCGCGCGGCGACGCCGACGGTGATCCTGCTCGACGGCAACTACGAGGAGCGCGGGTGCTGGATCGAACGGCCGGCCGAGCTGCAGGAGTGGATGAGCAAGGGCTCCGGGTCTTTCGACGGCAAGATGAAGTGGTACGACGAGGACAAGGGGCAGAAGACGCTGTCGGACATCGTCTCCGTCATGGAACGCGCCGCGAAGGGCGAGCGCGCCTGCGCTGCCGCGAGTTGAGCGCACCGACCGACCCTGCACCTCGACCAGGCGACTCGGAAGCTTGAAGCGACCGGTGACTTCCGAGCGCGGTGCCGAGCATCCTGGACCTGATCGTGTCGCGCGGCGACGCTACGTCCTGACCGAGCGAGGCCTCGCATGAGTCCGACGCCCGAGCAAGAGGCCCGCGTTGAAATCGACGCGGCCCTGGAGGCCGCGGGGTGGATCGTCCAGGACCGTGTTGCGATGAACCTCTCCGCCGGCACCGGCGTGGCCGTCCGCGAGTTCAGGATGGCGCCGGGACACGGCTTCGCCGACTACCTGCTCTTCGTGAACGGCAAGGCGGTTGGCGTGCTCGAGGCCAAGCCGGCCGGATTCGCACTGACCAACGTGGAGCTGCAGGTCGACAAGTACGCGACCGGCCTCCCCGCCGGGCTCAACCCACCCGTACAGCCGCTTCCGTTCCTCTATTTGAGCACCGGCGTCGAGACCCGCTTCATCAACGACCTCGATCCAGACCCCAAGACGCGCGCCATCTCAGGCAATCTGTCGGAGATCCATCGCCCGGAAACCCTCGCCGAGTGGATCCAGGCCGAAACGCTCGATACCTGGGTGAAGCGACTGCACGCCGACGGCGGCGGTCTCTACACGGCGGCAGACGACACCAGGCCGGCCTCCTTCCGGGCGCGAATCAGCACGATGCCGCCGCTCGAACCGGGTTCGCTCTATCCGAACCAGATCGAGGCGGTGACGAAGCTCGATCATTCGTTCAAAAAGAACCGTCCCCGCGCGCTGATCCAGATGGCGACCGGCTCGGGCAAGACGATCGCCGCCATCACCGCCATCTACCGGCTCATCAAGTACGGCGGCGCGCGCCGCGTGCTCTTCCTCGTGGACCGGAGCAACCTCGGGCAACAAGCCGAGACGGAGTTCCAGGGATATCGAGCCCCCGACAGCCACCGGCTCTTCACTGAGCTGTACAACGTCCAGCGCCTCTCCTCCAACACGATCATGGACTCGAGCCGGGTCGTCATCTCGACGATCCAGCGCGTGTACTCCATGCTCAAGGGGGAGGCCGATCTCGATCCCTCGCTGGAAGAAGGTTCGCAGTTCGAGAGCAGCGGCGCCGCCATGAAGGAGCCGCTGCCGGTGGTGTACAACGCCGCGTACCCGCCCGAGTATTTCGACGTGGTGGTGATCGACGAGGTGCACCGCTCGATCTACACCCTGTGGCGTCAGGTGGTGGAGTACTTCGACGCCTTCCTCGTGGGCCTCACCGCCACGCCGAGCAAGCAGACACTCGGCTTCTTCAACAAGAACCTCGTGATGGAGTACGACCACGCGAGGGCGGTGGCCGACGGCGTCAACGTGGACTTCGAGGTCTACAACATCCGCACAAAGATCACCGCGCAGGGCTCCACGGTGGAGGCAAAGCCCGACACGATGCTCGGCTACCGGGACCGCCGCACCCGCGCGATGCGTTGGGAGGCGCCCGACGAGGACCTCTCGTATGACCCTAACGAGTTGGATCGCCGCGTGGTGGCGAGGGATCAGATCCGCACCATCATCCGCACGTTCCGCGACCGGTTGCCGGTGGACATCTTCCCCGGCCGCAAGGAAGTCCCCAAGACGCTGATCTTCGCCAAGGACGACAGCCACGCCGAGGACATCGTCGAGATCGTGCGCGACGAGTTCGGCCGTGGCAATGCCTTCTGCCAGAAGATCACCTACAAGGTGACGGAGTCGAATCCGCGGGACCTGATCCAGGCATTCCGCAACCAGTACGAGCCGCGCATCGCCGTGACCGTGGACATGGTGGCCACCGGCACGGACATCAAGCCGATCGAGATCGTGATGTTCATGCGCGCGGTGAGGAGTCGCGTGCTCTTCGAGCAGATGAAGGGGCGCGGCGTGCGCATCATCGACCCGAACGACCTGCGTGCTGTGAGCGGCGAGGACGCCGTCGCCAAGACGCACTTCGTGATCGTGGATTGCGTGGGGATGACCGAGGCGCAGCTCGCCGACACGCAGCCGCTCGACCGGCAACGTACGGTGAGCCTCAAGGCGCTGCTGGAGCACGTGGCGATGGGCGGCACCGACCCGGAGGCGCTCTCGTCGCTCGCGAGCCGCCTCGCGCGGCTCGACAAGCAGTGCGGACCTGCGGAGCGGGCGCGCATCGCGGAAGCGTCGGGCGGAGTGACACTCGCTGCGATCTGTGGCGCTGTCGTTGAGGGCCTCGACCCCGACCGGCAGATTGTCGAAGCGCGCCGCGTCTTCGCGGTGCCGGCGGATGCGGAGCCGACCGATCTGCAGATAAGGCAGGCCGCCGAGACCCTGCTCAAGCGTGCTACCGAGCCGCTGGCCACTAACCCCTCGTTGCGTACGCTGCTCGTCGATCTCAAGCGCGAGCTGGAGCAGGTGATCGACGAAGTATCGCAGGACGAGCTACTCGAAGCGGGCGCGAGCCCCGAGGCCAGGGAGAAGGCGCAGTCGCTCGTGGCCGACTTCGAGCGCTTCATTGGTGAGCACAAGGACGAGATCGACGCGCTCCAGTTCTTCTATGCGCAGCCGTATTCAAAGCGTCTCTCGTTCAATGACATCAAGGCGCTGGCCGAGGCGATCAAGGCACCGCCGCGCGCGTGGACGCCGGACAAACTCTGGCGCGCCTATGAGACCTTACGGAAGGACCGAGTGCGTGGTGGGTCGGGGAAGCTGCTGACGGACATCGTCTCGCTGGTGCGCTTCGCGACGCACCGGGACGACGAGCTGGTGCCGTTCGGCGAGCAGGTGCGTGCGAGGTTCGATGAATGGATGGCGCAGCAGGAGAACCGCGGGCGGGCGTTCACCGCCGAGCAGCGCCGCTGGCTCGAGATGATGCGCGACCACATTGCGACCAGCGTGGAGATGACGGTGGAGGATCTGGATTACGCACCGTTCGCGGAGGCCGGCGGGCGGGGGAGGGCGGCGCAGGTGTTTGGGGGGAAGCTGCGCGAGATGCTGGATGAATTGAATGGGGCGCTGGCGGCATGAGCGGCGAGGTCGCTATGCCTACCGGGTGGACAACAGCACTACTTAGAGACTTGGGTCGTTTACTCGCAGGGGTTGGTTTCCCTGTTCATCTCCAAGGTCAGACGAGTGGTGCGATCCCGTTCTACAAGGTTGGAGACATCTCCGAGGCGTGGCGGCAAGGACACAAGGTTCTGTCAGCCGCACAACACTACGTCACCGATGAAGTAGCGAACGGGCTTGGTGCGCGTCCGCTGCCTGCCCAAACCACTGTTTTCGCAAAGATCGGCGCGGCAATCGCTCTGAACCGTCGAGCGATGCTCGGCCGGCCGTCATTGGTTGACAACAACGTTTTCGGGATGGCACCGGACGTCGACGTCCTTGACCCCGAGTACCTGTTCTACTTCACCTGCACACTACGTCTTGGCGATCTCGCGCGTGCAACGACAGTGCCTTCGCTTCGTAAGGGTGATGTCGAATCACTCTCGATACCACTCCCGGGGCTTTCCGAGCAGCGTCGCATCGTCTCCGCCCTCGAGTCCTACTTCACCCGGCTCGACGACGCGGCGGCGACGCTGGAGCGGGTGCAGCGCAACCTGAAGCGCTACCGGGCCTCGGTGCTCAAGGCTGCCGTCGAAGGGCGACTGGTGCCGACCGAGGCGGAGCTGGCCCGCGCCGAGGGCCGCAGCTACGAGCCGGCCTCGGTGCTCCTCACGCGCATCCTCGCCGAACGCCGTCGTCGGTGGGAGGAATCCGAGCTGGCGAAGATGACGGCCAAGGGCAAGGCGCCGAAGGACAACGAGTGGAAAGCGAAGTACGTGGAGCCGGCCGCGCCGGATACGAGCGGGCTGCCCGAGCTGCCGGAGGGGTGGTGCTGGGCATCCGTTGAGCAGCTCGGCTTCATCGCTTCAGGGCAAACGCCAAGTGGCGTTACATCGGCTGGGGCGGCAGAGGGCGCTATTCCGTGGTTTCGCATCGGCGATATGAACACTCCTAATAACGAGTTGCGGATGAATGTCGCCAAGGAGTGGTTGACGGCTGAGCAGGTCGCTGCATTGGGCCTTCACGTTCGTCCGGCTGGAACGATCATTTTCCCGAAGCGAGGTGGCGCTATCGGCACCAACAAGAAGCGGCTATTAGCATGCCCGAGTACATACGATTTGAACACAATGGGTGTGGTCCCCGTCGGAGGGGTTGGGAGCTATTTGTGGCTCTGGTTCAGTGATCTGGACCTTGGCTCACTCGCTGATGGCTCGAACGTGCCACAGATCAATCATGGTGATATAGCTCCCCTCGCCATTCGACTGCCGCCGCAGGTCGAGCAAGCCCGGATCGTGGAGAATGTGAACGCACTGCTGTCGCTCGCGGAGAATGCTCTCTCGGTAACGTCAGCGAATCGGCTCAGGGCCGTTCGTCTCCGCCAATCCATCCTCAAGTGGGCCTTCGACGGCCGACTCGTGGACCAAGACCCGTCCGACGAGCCGGCCTCCGTCCTCCTCGAACGCATCCGCGCCGAGCGCGCCGAATCGCCTCGCACTCCTCGGGCGGGCGGCAAAAGTCGCGACCGGCGTGACGCGACCCGAAGCACTTGGCGCCTAAGGTAGAAACTATTACCTTACCTTCATGAGCGCCGTAAGTCGTTCCCCATGGACATTTTACGGCCGACGCCACGAACTGGAAACGCTGCGGGATATCCTGCGCCGTCGGCGCTGGTTCTTCCTCAAAGTCTCGGGGCGCCGCCGGATCGGGAAGACCAGCCTCGTGCATCAGGCCCTACAGGCCGAAGGGCGCGATCGCGTCCTCTACCTGCAGGTGCCGGACTCCGACCCGGCGGGCGTCGTCTCTGCCGCGCGCGACTTCTTCGAACTGTTCGGCGTCGAAGTGTCACCGCCGACCGACCTGCGCACCCTTGCGGCGGCGATCGGCGCGCTGGTCCGCCGGGGATTCGTCGTCGCACTCGACGAGTTCCAGTACTTCCACCGCAAGGTGCTGTACGAGTTCACCTCACATCTGCAGTACGAGGTGGACCAGTTGGCACGCGACGCCGCCGATGTGCAGGGGGGACTGATCGTCCTCGGCTCCATCCACACCGAGATGGCGGCACTGCTCGAAGAGCGCAGCGCACCGCTCTTCGCGCGTGTCACGGACACGCTGGACGTGCAGCACCTCGACATCGCCTCGGTCCTCGAAATCATCCGGGTGCACGCGGAGCCGTCGGCGAGTCGTCTGCTCTTCTTGTGGAACCTCTTCGAGGGCGTGCCGAAGTTCTATCGCGACGCGTACGAGGAGGGCGTCATCGGCGCCGACCGCGGTGATCTCGTGCGCGAACTGTTCTTCTCCAGCTCCTCTCCATTGCGCACGGAGGCGGAGAACTGGTTCCTGCGCGAACTGAGCGGACGCTACGACCTCGTGCTGAAGTACGTCGCCCGGAATCCCGGCTGTTCCAATGGCGAGATCCTGGCGCATGCGCGTCAGGTGGACGCGGAACGCGAGAAGCAGGTGGGCGGCTACCTGCAGGTGCTGCGCGACCGGTATCGCATGATCGAGCAGCGCCAGCCCGTGTTCGCCAAGGCGTCGGCCCGCAATGGGCGGTATTACATCGCTGACAACTTCCTGCGGTCGTGGCTCGCGGCGCTCGCGACCCCTGCGGCATCGGTGCATTTCCGTCCACTCGGCGAGCTCGTCGGCGAGGCGGACCGTCGCCTGGCCGACACCGAGGGGTACGGACTGGAGAAGCTGGTTGGCGCACTGTACGAGGAACGCAGCCGCAAGGGGCTCGACGGATTCCGTCTGACGGCGCGAATTCACGGCTACTGGGATCGCGGCGACACCGAACTGGACCTGGTGGCCCTGAACGAGGAGGATCGCATCGTTCGAGTCGGGACATGCAAGCGGGCCGCCGAGCGTCTGGCACCGGACTACGCGCGCTTCGACGAGCACGTCGCGCGGTTTCTTGGTCGCCATGACGCCGTGAGCGGCTGGCGCATCGAGAAGGTCGCGATCACCACACGACACACGGCGGATTCCCGTCGGGACGCCGAGCGCGCGGGGTACATGCATCAGGACATCGAGGAGCTGATCAAGGATCTATGAGCGACGCCGCCAATCGCATCGTCCAGAAGCTCTGGTCCTACTGCAACGTCCTGCGCGACGACGGGCTGTCGTATCAGGACTACCTGGAGCAGCTCACCTTCCTGCTGTTCCTCAAGATGGCCGACGAGCGCGCACAGCTCACCGGCGAACCGCAGCCGATCCCGGAGGGCCATCGCTGGGCCGACCTCGCGTCGCCGCAGATGGAGGGCGTAGAGCTGGAACAGCACTACCGCGAGACGCTGCGCGTGCTCGGCCAGGAGGGCGGGATGCTCGGCCTGATCTTCGAGAAGGCGCAGAACAAGATTCAGGACCCGGCCAAGCTGCGGCAGCTCGTGGTGGAGCTGATCGGCAAGGAGAACTGGTCGGCGATGTCGGCCGACGTGAAGGGCGACGCGTACGAAGGGCTGCTCGAGCGGAACGCGCAGGACGTGAAGGGCGGCGCCGGGCAGTACTTCACGCCCCGCGTGCTCATTGACGCCATCGTGGACTGCGTGCGCCCGCAACCGGGCGAGATCGTCGCCGACCCTGCGTGCGGCACGGGCGGGTTCCTGCTCTCGGCGCACGAGTACGTGAAGAACCACTCTGAGCTGGACCGCGACCAGAAGCGCCACCTGCGCTTCGAGGCGCTGCGCGGCACGGAGCTGGTACCTAACGTCGCACGCCTCTGCGGGATGAACCTCTACCTGCACGGCATCGGCCCCAACGCCGGCGACGACCACGAGCCGCCAATCCGCACCGACGATGCGCTGCGCGACGAACCGGGCACGCACGCGGACGTGGTCGTCACCAATCCGCCCTTCGGCAAGAAGTCGTCGATCACGATCGTGAACGAAGAAGGCGACACCGACCGCCAATCGCTCACCTACAACCGCCCCGACTTCTGGACGACGACCTCGAACAAGCAGCTCAACTTCGTCCAGCACGTGAAGTCGCTGCTCAAGGTCCACGGCAGGGCCGCCGTCGTCGTGCCGGACAACGTGCTGTTCGAGGGTGGAGCGGGCGAGACGGTGCGCCGGAACCTGCTTCAGGAGTGCGAGGTGCACACGCTGCTGCGGCTGCCGACCGGCATCTTCTACGCGCAGGGCGTGAAGGCCAACGTGCTCTTTTTCGACCGCCGGCCCGGCGCGAAGGATCCGTGGACGAAAACGGTGTGGGTCTACGACCTGCGCACCAACAGGCACTTCACGCTCAAGACCAAACGCATGGCACGCGCGGACCTCGACGAGTTTGTCGCGTGTTACCGCCCCGGCGATCGGAACAATCGACAGGCGACTTGGTCCGACGCGACGCCCGAGGGCCGCTGGCGGCCGTACACCTACGACGAGATCCTCGCCCGCGACAAGGTGAGCCTGGACCTCTTCTGGCTGCGGGACGAGAGCCTGGAGGATTCGGCGAGTCTTCCCGAGCCGCACCTGCTTGCGCAGGAGATCGCCGACGACCTACGCTCGGCGCTCGCGCAGATCGAAGACGTGCTCGGGGATCTGGAGCAGAGGCTGCAGGTCGGCCCGAGCGGGGGGGGCGGCCACGACGGAGACTGATTGCGCCGCACGCGCGATACCCTCGGCTGCCGCGGGCGGCCGCGCGTGAGCGCACCGCCGCATCACGTCGCGATGCCTGTCTACATCGCCTTCGTCCCGGACAAGTAATCCAGCGCCAGGCGCCCCAGCGCCTTCATGCCCGGCACCAGCGCCGATTCGTCGGCAAAGAACTTCGGCGAATGGTTAGGCGCCGCCATGGACTCGTCGGCGCCCGGTGGGTTGACGCCGAGAAAAAAGAACAGCCCCGGCACCTTCTTCTGGTACGCCGAAAAATCTTCGGCGGTGGTCGTCGGCCGTCCTTCCGAGACATTGGCGGCACCAACCGCGCGCTGCAGCGACGGCACCATGCGAGCCGTCAGCGCGGGATCGTTGTACGTCACGGCGTAGGCCTTGTCGATCTCCAGCGTCGCCGATCCGCCGGCGGCCGCGGCCAGTGACGTCGCGAGCCGCGTAAAGCGCGCGTGGATCGAGTCCCGCGTCGCCTCGTCGAAGGTGCGGATCGTGCCGCCGAGTTCCACCGAGTCCGGGATGATGTTCGTCCGGATGCCGCCGCGAATGAACCCCGTCGTCAGGATCGCGGGCGTGAGCGTGAGGTCGGTCTGACGACTCACGATCGATTGCATGTTGGTGACGATCTGGGCCGCGATCACGATGGGGTCGACGCCGTTCCAGGGCAGCGCGCCATGCGTCTGCCGGCCGCGAACCACCATGCGCCACGTGTCGGCGCTCGCCATGAGCCCGCCCGAGCGATAGACCACCTTGCCCGCGGGGAACGGGAACACGTGGAGGCCAAAGATCGCGTCGACTCGGGGGTTCTCGAGCACGCCTTCCGCGACCATTTCGCTCGCACCACCGGTTTCACCGATCGGCACGCCCTCTTCGGCGGGCTGGAACACGAACTTCACCGTTCCCGGGAGATCGGCCTTCATGCCGGCGAAGACTTCGGCGATGCCCAGCAGGATCGCCATGTGATTGTCGTGACCGCAGGCGTGCATCACGCCGACCGACTGCCCGTTGTACGTCGAGCGGACGGTGGACTTGAACGGAAGGTCGACCTCTTCCACCACAGGGAGGGCGTCCATGTCAGCGCGCAGTGCGACGACCGGCCCCGGCTTGCCGCCGCGCAGGATGCCGACCACGCCGTGTTTGGCCACGCCGGTCTTCACCTCGAGCCCCATGCGCTTGAGCTGCTCGGCGATCTTGGCCGACGTGCGCACTTCCTGGTTGGATAGCTCGGGGTTCTGGTGGAAGTCGCGACGCCACGCCACGACCGCGGGCGAAGCGGCCGCGATCCTGCGCTCCATGTCGGCGACGAGGGGAGCCGGGGCCTGAGCGGCCAACGGAGCTGCACCGAGCACGGCGGCGAGGAAGGGCAGGGAGCGGAAGTAGGCGGGCACGTGGGTTCGGGGCAGCGAGGGTGAGCAGATCGCGCGCTCAACGTTGCTCCATGGCACGCCCGACGTACAGGCCGGCTGCATGAGCCACGCCCCCAGTGGTGCCTCCAGAGCGGAAACAGGTCAACCGGACGATATCGCTGCCGATACTCGCAGCAGGACCCACCTGCCCATGTCGCACGCCACCGATTCCGCCCGGGCCACCCTCGACGAGGTGGTCGCCGCCGCGGCGCACCACGCCACCGACGCCATGCTTGTCATCGACGGTGCGGGTCGCGTCGTGTGGGCCAACGCGGCGTTCGAGCAGGTGACAGGGTTTCGGCCTGACGAGTCGCTGGGTGCCGTGCCGCTCGACCTGCTCGCAGGTCCGGAGACCGATCGGCTCGCTTCGGCGCGCCTGGCGGGCCTGCTTCGCACGGGATCGAGGGGACGCGTCGAGGTGCAGCACCACCGCCGGGATGGAACACCGTTCTGGCACGAGGTCTCGATCGCACCGCTCGGCGGGAGCGCGGCTGCGGCATCCCACCGGCTCTGGAGCGGCCGCGACGTGTCCGAGCGACGCACACTGGCCCGACGCTTCGTTGAGCTGTCGTCCGTGATGGAACTCTCGATCGACGGCATCCTGGTGCTCGACGACACGCAGCGCGTTCGCATGGCCAACGGTGCGTTCGCCCGCATGCACGGTCATGCGACCGGCGCCGAACTGCAGGGGCGGAGCTGGCGCGAGTTCTATTCGCCGGAGCAACTGGACGTCTTTGATCGGTCGATCCTGCAGGAACTCGTCATGCAGGAGCACTGGCATGGCGAGGTGACCGGCCGACGCGCCGACGGCACGACGTATCCGCAGGAACTCACGGTCTCGCTGATCTCGGGTGGCATGGCGATGGTCGTTCGGGACATCACCGAACGTTCCGCTCACGAAGAGGCGCTCCACCGTCTGTCGCTCACGGATTCGCTGACCGGGCTCTACAACCGACGCGGCTTTACGCTGCTGGCGCAGCAGCTTCTTACCGTCGCCGCGCGTCAGCCGCATCCGGCGGTCCTGCTCTATCTCGATCTGGATCGTTTCAAGGCGATCAACGACGAGTTTGGGCACCATGTGGGCGATCAGGCGCTGGTGGACGTGGCCGACTTGCTGCGGGAGACGTTCCGCGAGGCGGACCTGATTGGCCGTCTCGGCGGCGACGAGTTTGTAGTGCTCGCGGTGAATACCCAGGACGCGACGGGCGAGGTGCTTCTGTCCCGACTCGACCGGCAACTCGCGCAGCGTAACGCGGCCGCGGGGCGACCGTACGCGCTCTCGATTGGGCGGGGCGTGGCCTGGCACAGTGCCGAGCACCCTCGCACGCTCGCGCAACTGCTGGAGGAGGCCGACGGACGCCTGCTGGCCGGCAAGCGCGGGCGCGGCCGGCGTTAGGCGACCGCGCCCGCCACATTCTGCGCTCATCGGTCGCGGTGTGCGTCAGGCGGTTGCGCGCGCCAGGATCTGCGCGCATGAGCGACGATCGTGCGTTAGGCGCTGTGGGTGACGGGCTCGGTGTGCGCTATGTGCTGCCGACGTCCGGCGCCGATGGCGGTGCGTCGGCGGTCGGAGGAATGCGACGCTGCGATCGGCGACGCGGACGGCCGGCGAGCATCGGCGGCACGATGAACATCGCCCCCAGCGTCCCGGCCACCGTTCCTCCGGCGGTGGCGAGTGCGATCGCGCCAAAGAGCGACGTCGTCTTGACGCCGACCGCGAGCGGCACGAGTGACGCGAGCGACGTCAGGGTCACGAGCACGACCATGCCCGATCGATCGAGGGCCGCACGCAAGACCATGCCGCCGTCGAGCCGCCGGTCGCGTCCCGCAGCCTGCAGGCGCCGCCGACGCTCGAGCGCGGCATCGACGACGAGAATCGACTGGTTCACGGCGAGGCCGATCACGAGGATCACGCCCACGGCCGCCTCACGGGTGAACGCGGCGTCGAAGAGCCAGAACGCCGCCATCACACCGCCCAGCGAGACCGGCAGCGAGAGGAAGACGGCGGCCGCGCCCCAGACGGAGTCGAACACGATCGCGACGCTCAGGACCACGAGCGCGATCCCGATGGCAAACACGAGCCAGAGTCCCTTCTCGCTCTCGTCAGGCTCGAAGCGTCCGAAGCCGGCATCGGCCACCGAATAGCCGGGCGGCAGGGTGACCGAAGCCATGAAGGCGTCGTGCGTGCGCTGCGCAAGCTTGTTGGGGCCGCGAAACTCGTAGGCGACGAATCGCACGTATTGCTGATCCTCCCGACTGATCGCGCTCAATCCTTCGGCTTCGCTCACCGCGGCGAGAGCACTCAGGCGCACCGGCGCACCGGTCGGCGTGGACACGAGCGCGTCGCTCAGCTCATCGAGCGAGCGGTCGTTCGAGCCTTCGACCTGCACGGTGACCGGCAACTCTTCGTCGCCGATCTCGAGGCGAATCGCGCCCGACTGGCTGCGCATCTCCCGCGCGGCCGCGAGAGCAAAGTCCCGCGCCGTGAGGCCGAAGCGCGCCAGGGCCGCGCGATCGGGCGTGACCGTCACCGTGCTCGCCTTGTCGTTGCCAAAGAACGACGAGCTGTTGATGTCGACGTCGCGCACGCGGGGGATGCCCTCGAGCCGCTCCTTGAGGTCGAGCGCGAGCCGTTCGACGCCGGAGAACGAATAGCCGAGTACGCGGATGCGGAACGTGGCGATGCTCGCGCCGCCGAGCCCCGAGGCGAACCCGGGCCCCTGCCCGCGCACCGACACGGACGCACCGCCGATGAAGACAGCGCGCTGCGTGAGCGCTTCTTCGAGTTGCAGGGGCAGCGCGCTCAGCTCGTCTTCGCGCCGATAGAGCACCTGCATGCCCGCGCCGAACGCGCCGTAGCTCTGGGCCGAGACGCGCTCGACACCCGGCTGACCGACGGCGACGTGCTCGAGTTCCCGCATCGCGGCGTCGAGCGACGCGGGGTCGGAGCCGCGGGGAAACGAAATGAACGCCTGGATGACCGTGCGCTGCCCGCTGCCAAAGCCGCCAAAGGCAAAGCGCGGGACCTTCTTCACGAAGACCCAGGTGAGGCCGCCTAACGCGGCCAGAGTGAGCAGGAGCGTCGTCCGGCGGAAGCGCACCAGCGGGCGCAACGTGCGCAGGTACACGCGTCGGGCGCGCGGCCATCCGGCCTCGTGGACGCGATGCCCCGCGGCGAGCGCGGGGATCATCACCACCGCGGTCACGATCGACCAGCCAAGGCCCAGCACGAACGCCGAGGCGAACGGCATGAACGCCGCGCGCGCGTCGCCCTGCAGGTACAGGAACGGAAAGAGCACGACCGCCGTGGTCAGGCTGGCGCCCACGACCGCCGGTGCGATGCGCCGTGCCGCGTTGGCGCGGCCCTCCTCCGTATCGGGCGTCGTCCCGAGACGCTCGGCCACGATCAGCCCGTTCTGCACCAGGATGCCGATCCCCATCGCCAGACCGGCGAGCGTGAGCAGGTTGGCCGGAATACGAAACAGGAAGAGGCCGAGCGCCGTGCCCGCCACGGCGAGCGCGGCGCTGAACATCACGAGTCCCGTCGCGCGCACGTCGCGCAGGAAGAACAGCAGCACGAGGATCACCGCCGCGAACGCGATGCCGCCGCGAATGAGGAGGTCCGTGAGCTGTTCCCTGAGCTCCACGGAGTCGTCGTTCACGACGGTGAGCGTCACGCCGGTCGGGAGGCCGCGGCGAATGTCGTCGAGCGTCGCGCGCACGCTGCGCGCCGTCCGGATCGCGTCGGCGTCAGGCAGCCGCGCGATGCGCAGGGCAATCGCGGGCTGGCCGTTGATCCTGAAGAAGCGTCCGCGCTGGTCTTCCTGTGGTCGCACCGAGGCCAGTTCGCCCACGCGAAAGACGCGTCCCCCGGGGCCGCGCACCGGCAGCGCTTCCAGCGCGGCGATCGCGCCCGGCTGGTCGCGCAGCGACACGGGTCGCTCGGTCGCCCCGCGCGCGTCCCGGCCCAGCGCCGCCACGGATCGCGCCTGGCTCACGGCGCGCGCAATGTCGCTGCCTTCGATGCCGAGCTGCCGCAGCAACCGGGCGTTGTATGACACCGACACGCCGAACTCGGCGCCGCCGCTCACCGTGAGGCCGGCCACGCCCGGGATCGCCGAGAGGCGCGGCTCGAGCACTTCGTCGGCGAGTTTCTGGAGCGCTCCCGGTGTGTAGGGGCCGCCCATGGTCACGAGCAGCAGCGGTTCCTCCTGCAGCTCGGTGGGCACGAAGTTGGACACGCGTGGCGGTGTCACGCCCGGCGGAAACTCGCGCCGCAGCAGCTCGAGGCGCTCCAGGATCCCCAGCCGCGCCAGCTGCACGTCCGTACCGGGCTGCAGCTCAACGGTGAGCGACACGCCTTCATCGGTCGACTCCGAGCGCGTCTTCCGGATGCCGCGGACGCCCTGGATCGCGGCCTCGACCGGCGAGGCGACGTACATCTCGTTCAGCTCCGCGGACGCGCCCGGCCACGACACCGAGACGGACAGCGTCGGGAGTTCCACGGTCGTGCGCGTCGCGAGCGCCAGCCGCGTGAAGGCCATGAGGCCGGCGAGGAGCAAGGCGGCGCTCGCTGCCCAGATCACGGCCGGCCGGCGGATGCCCCAGGCGATCATCGCGCTGCGCCGCGCCGCTCCAGCACCGCATACGCGGTCGGCAGCAGGAAGAAGGTCACCAGGAGCGCGGAGATCGACCCGCCGATCACGCCAGCTGCCAACGGTTGGTAGAGTGTGCCGCCGCTGCCCCAGCCGAACACGAGCGGGAGCACGCCGGTGATCGTCGTCAGGTTCGTCAGAGCGATCGCGCGGAGCCGCTGGTGCCCACCGAGGACGATGGCCTCGTCGATCGGGTGGCCCAGCTCGCGGAACCGGCGGATCGCGTCGAGTTTGACGACGGCCTCGTTGTCGGCCATGCCGATCATCACGACGATGCCGATGAGGGACACCGCGTTTATGCTCTGCCCGGTCAGCCACAGGAACACGATGCCGCCCGCCGCGGCGAGCGGCACCGTGAGCATCACGACCAGCGGGATGCGGAACGACCCGAACTCACCGGCCAGGACGAGAAAGACGAGCGCCACCGAGAGCAGCGCCACCAGCGTCAGTTCACTCGTCGTCCGCCGCTGCTCGGCGTCGGCGCCGGTGACACTCCACGTCACCCCACCCGGCAGGCGGAGGGTGTTCATCAGGTCGGTGACTGCGGCCGTGGCGCCCGAGGTTCCTCCGTCCGCGACGAGTCCTTCGACGGCGACCACCGGGCGCTGGCCCACGCGGACGACCTCCACCGGCGAGCGCGTCTCGCGGGGCTGCACGTACTCCTCGACCGGCGTGCCGTCCACCACCGTGCCTAACGCGGCGCCGAGGTCCTCGTTGGCGGCCCCGGAGTACCGGACGGTGATTGGGGTGCGGCGGTCGGTCTCGCGGAGTTCGGTGGCTTCGACGCCGCCGAGTCCACCGGCGAGGGCATTGGCCACGGCATCGACCGAGACGCCTCGTTCGGCCATACGGGCGCGCTCGAGTCCCACTTCGACGACCGGTTGCGAGCCCTGCTGAGCCGATCGGATATCGGTGAGTGCGGTGATCGAACCCAGGCGTGCGCGCGTCGTGTCGGCCCAGCGGGCCGCCTCTTCGAGGTTGCTCGCCGAGATCTCCACGCGCACCGTGCGGCCCTCACGGCCGATCAGGGAACCGAACTCCGACTGGCCGGCGAGGTCGATGGCGAGCGATCCCGATGCCAGGTCGGGCACGGCGGCCCGCAGCTGTTGGGCGAACCGTGCTGCGTCCACCGACGGGGGCACGGGGACCAGCAGCTGCGCCGTGGCCGCCGACCCGGGCTCCGCGCCCGCCAGCACCTCCTCGTCGGTGGCGACGCCGACTCGCGCGTAGATCCCGCGCGCGCCTAACGCGCGTGCGCTCTCCTCCAGGCGAGCCACCTGGCGCGTGGTCTCCTCGATCGCGGTGCCTTCCGCGAGATGCAGCTGCGCCACCGCGACCCGCTCGTCGACCGCCGGGAGGATCTCGCGCGGCAGGCGCATGCCAATCCACGCCGTGGCCACGGTCGCCGCGATCGAGATCCCGAACACCATCGCGGGATGAGCGAGCGACCAGCGCATCCCGCGATCGTACCAGCGCACGAGCACATTGCCCACGGCCGTGAGCCGCGAGGGCGCGCGGGGTGCGACCCTCCCCGTAGCGCCTGGCCGACGACGGCCGGCGATGAGCACCGGCATCAGCGTGAGGGCGAGCACGAGCGACGCGCCCACTGACGTGACCACGGACAGCGACAGGTCCCGAAAGAGCGCGGCCGCCAGCCCGCGCACGAAGATGATCGGACCAAAGACGAGCAGGGTGGTGAGCGTGCCGGCGAGCAGCGGGCCCGACACTTCCTCGGTCGCCTCGATCGTGGCCTGCAGCAACGGCAAGCCTTCTTCGCGCTTTCGCGCCGACGCTTCGGCGACGACGATGGCATTGTCCACCAGCAGCCCGACCCCCAGCGCGAGCCCGCCCAGCGACAGCACGTTGATCGACACGTCGAGCAGCTGCAGCAGCACCAGCGCGACGAGCACCGACAGCGGCACCATGAGGCCGATGGCCAGCGACATCCGCCAGTCGCGCAGGAAGACCAGGATGAGGAGCAGGGAGATGATGCCGCCGGCCACGATCTCCTGGCCGAGGTTCGACAGCGCGTCGACCACGAAATCGGCCTGCGCGGCGACGAGCGTGAGCTTCACCGCCGGGAACTCCTTCGTGAGCGCCTCGACGCTCGTTCGGAGCTCCTTCGTGACGGCGACCGTGTTGGACCCGGCGTCCTTGTACACGACGAGGCCGACCGCGCCTCGCCCGTCGAGTCTCGTCAGCGTCTTGGGGTCGGCCGTCGTCACCGACACCGTGGCGACGTCGCGCACCCTGATGCCAGCGCCCACCGGCCCGATCGGCACCTCGAGCACGTCCGACGGGTCCCTGAACTCGGTGAGCGTGCGGACGGCAAATCGAAATTGCCCGCGTCGAATGGTGCCGCTCGATCCGGTCGGGTTGGCCGCGGCGATAGCGGTGGAGAGATCGTTGGGCGTGAGCCCCAGCGCGCGCAGTCGCGCCGGGTCAGCCTCGACGCGAATCTCGTCTTCGGGCGCGCCGACGACCGCCACGCTGGCGACGCCGGCGATCTGTTCCAGGCGTCGCGCAAAAACCTCTTCGGCGGCGCGCGACAAGGTCCGCAGATCGCCGTCGGTGCCGAGCGCGAGCACCGCGATCGGTCGTTCGCCGGGGTCGCTCGTCAGCAGCGTCGGACGCTCGGCGCGCTCCGGGAGCCGCGCGCGCGCGTTGTCGAGTCGCTCGCGCACGTTGAGCACCGTCGTCTGCATGTCGGTGCCCCAGGCAAAGCGCACGATCGTGGTCGCCTCGCCCGTTCGACTGATCGATCGCAGTTCCACGAGCCCCGGCGTGGCCGCGATTGCCTCCTCGATGGGCTCGGCAATGAAGCGTGAGACCTCGGTGGCCGCCGAGCCCGGGTACAGCGTGCGGATCGTGAGGACCGGCAGCGTGACGTCGGGCAGCAGAGACACCGGAAGCCGACTCAGCGACACGGAGCCGAGCAGCACGATCGCGAACACCGAAGCGATCGTGGACACCGGGCGCCTGACGGCGGCGGAAACGAGGGACACGGGTTCGGCTTTGGAGAGTTTGACGTGCCCTATTGGCGAACCGTGCGTGCACCGCGCGCGGTGTCGGCGACGACCTCCCGCACCGGAGCGTCGTGCGTCAGCGTGAGGTGGCCGGCGACGATCACATGGTCGCCCACCTCAACGGGGATCGTGCCGGTCGAGGAGTCCGGGAGCACTTCGGTGTCGACACCGTTGGAACGACCGGGCGTGATGTACACCCATTGTGCACGACCGTCCTTGACCACGAAGACGAGCGGCCGGCCGTCGCGTTCGATCACGGCACGGCTCGGTACCAGGCGGCGCTTCGAGAGTCGCTGCGACTCGAGACGCACATCGGCGTACATGCCGGGCCGCAGCGGGCCGGGGTTCGTCAGGCGCACGAACACGCGTCCCGCGCGTGTGGTGGAGTCGATGAGCGGCAGCACGGCGGTGACGCGACCCGCGACCTGGCGACCCGGTGCGGACGCGCTGCTGACCGTCGCCACGCCGCCCTCGCGAATGAGCGGCAGGTCGTGCTCGAGGACCGACGCTTCGATACGCAGCGCCGCGAGGTTCACGACGCGCGTGAGCGTCTCACCCGCGCCCACGCGTTCGCCCGTGGAGCGATCCACGCGATCGACCATGCCGTCGAACGGCGCGGTGATCGTCGCGCGCTCGCGCTCGAGCCTGGCGCGATCGAGGCGGACGCGCGCGCCTTGCAGCCCGGAACGCGTGAGCGCAATGCGTCGCTGTTCGGGTGAAGGGGCGCGGCCGAGCACGATGGAATCCGGTGCGATGGCGTCCTGGTAGCGCACTTCGGCCTCAGCCACGGCGGCCTCGGCTTCCTGGACGGCCAGGTCGAAGGGGCGCGCGTCGAGGCGGAGCAGAGGCTGGCCCCGACGCACCCGGTCACCGGGGCGGACCAGCACGGCGGTGATCGTTCCGGCCACTTCGGCCTTGAGCGTGGCCTCGCCGTCGGAGCGCACGGTGCCTGTCGTGCTCACGCTCAGCACGAGGTCGCCCTGGCGCACCTCGCTCACGGTCACGGGCAGCGAGACCGTGGCCGCACGCGGGGCATCGCTCGCCGCAGAGTCAGCGCTGCCGCTGGCGGTCGCCTGCGTGGAGTCAGCCGTGGTGGTCTCCCCAACCCGGTCGCACGCGAGCAGGAGGGCGCACGCCAGCAGGGGAGCGCGGCAGGCAGCAACGCGCAGTGCGACGAGGGGCATGGTGGACGTTTGGGATGTCGAGTTGCTGGAATCGAACCGCGGACGCGTGGACCACACAAGTTGCCGAGGCCAGCGGCTCGAGACTATGGGACCGGGACTCGCGTGGCGAGCGGCGACGGGTTCGGCAGCGCGAAGCGGTTGAAGGTTGCCTCGCGAGCGCTTCCTGTGAACGAGTCGTGAAGGAGCGGACGCGGGCCGGTCACAGCAGGTCCGCGTGTCCGGTCAGCCTCCGGGGGCCTTGCGTGCCCGCGGCCGTCCATTCCTTGTCCGCGAGAGCAGGAATGCCGCAACCGCCGGGACGCCTTGATCGTCCCCGACCACCGCGAGCGTGTCGCCAGAGATCGCCATCCGCGTGGACTCGAGTGGCAAGAGTATGCTGCCCACGTACCCGAGGTTGCTCCGAGAGTACGCGTCGATCACCCGACGCTTGTGGTGCGTGGTCCCACTGAACAGCACGAGTACGAGATCCCGCCACCCGCGAACGTCGATGGCGCCGGCGCGGGCTCCGCTCTGGAGGCGCTCGATGCGTCCTCCTTCTGTCTTGATCACCTGCAGTCTCGCCTCGGGAAGCACCTCGACACTGGAGCCGGAGCGTGTCGGCCGACCAGGACTCAGCAGCGCAAACTCCGGTTGGTACAGCGGAACGATCGCACACGTGCTGTCGTCTACCTGGCGCAGTTGCGCCTGTCGCTCCATGAACGGGCGGCCCGAGAGGCGAGGGAAGGGGACCGGGATGGAGTCCAGGAGCCGCGCGGAGTCACCCAATGCGACGATGAAAACGTCGTGCGTCGCGTGGCCCGCAGTCTGCAGCAGGACCGATCGGTCGCGCCACGAACAGGCCGAGGACCAGCGTCCGCCCGAAGGCGTGCGTCGCGGCGTGACCGCGAGGCTCGACACGTCGGCGACGCGTCCAATGCTGAACTGCACCGTGTGCGGCTCCCTCCGGGTCCCGAAGAGTTGCGCGGGTTGCGTGTACTCACCGGGGCCGGTGCCCTGCCGGCCAAACGAGCGGAGGATTCTCCCTGTTCGGCTATCGAGCGCGTGAAGGCCGTGTGCACCCTGATCGAAAACGAGCAGTCCTGCTGCGGAGAACTGAATGTCGATGGGATAGAGCAGCTCGTCGGGTGCGGAGCGCCAGAGCGGGCGCAGGGTCACCTGAGCGGTCGTGCGGGGGCTCGCCAATGCCTGGGGCTGCGGAACCCTGTGCGAGTGCTCAGCGCGCCGGGCGTCCAGGGGCGAGCGACCCGCGGCGATGACCGCCAGCACCAGCATCGTCAGGCACGCGGGCACCAGTGGTGGCGTCATGGTCGACGCGACGCCCCGACATCGCCCAACGTAAGAAGGTCCGTTGCGATCATGCTTCCCGACCGCAGAGTCACCGCGCGTTCGCCGTCAGCGACGCTTCCGGCAGCCACATCGCGCTCGTGGCGAGCCGTACAGTTGCCGCAGTCACGACCATCAGGCTTCATTCCTGCCCCCCCCCAATCGAAGCTCTCCACGCCAGGCGGCCAACTCTACCCAGCCAGCTGAACGTTACGCCTCTTCCCCTCCCCCATGCTCGCATCGCAACTCCGTTCACGGTGTCGTGGCGAGAAATGAGACCCACAGGAGCCTTGCCGCAAGTCATCTGTAGCCGGACAGGTGCCACGCACCATGCAAACGCATGACCCGGGCATGCGCACGCAGGGAGGTTGGTATGGGCCAGCCGTCGTCTTGTCTTGAAGGGAGGCACTCTCGGGTCGGTCTATCTACCGGGTGCGACAGCGAAGGCGAACCCCCGACTCTACGGCAGCTGGTAGCGCTGCAGATACTGCAGGTCATCGGCGTCCGTGCGGACGACGTACAGCGTGCCGCTGCCGAACCCGACCACGCGGGAACGCTCCGGCAGCTCGACGCGAAATGCGAGCTTCCCGGTGGCGTCCAGCACGTCGTAGTTTGGCGTGCGATCGCTCGCCTCACGCGTGCGCGCGATCCACACCTGACCGTTGGGTGCCGCCAGCACGCTGCCGGTGGTGACCAGGAAGGGCGGGAGGACTTCCGGCCAGTCCGTGGGCTCGGGAAGGGTGCCGAGCACGCCGGGCCCGGTGCGGACCGACCGCTGACCGTTGTTCATCGAAACGGCGACCGCCGTGGCGTTCTTTCGTGAGTCACGCCACTCCTGCTTGTGCTCTTCGGTGACCTTGATCTTCGCGTAGGCGATGGGCGCGCCCGCCGTCCTGGTGTCGGCCCAGTCCACACGATATTCGGGCGAGCGAACGATTCCTACGCGACCATCGGGCAACACGAACCACTCATCGCGCGGCGTGAAGGGATTCGCACCGCCCACCCGCATGGTCATGCGTCCACCGCCGCTGGAACCGGTCGATTGCACGTTGCCCCTGGGCACCCGCACCCACGCGACGGTGTCCGTCTGCTTCAATCGACGATCGTGACGCAGGACGGGCGCCGAATCTGCGCTGATCGGGCCGTCCGGGCCCATGCGCACGCCGTTCCCCGCCCAATACAAACGCCCGCGTGCGTCTGCATAGCGCGGGGGCGACATCGAGATCATCGGGGCGCCACCGGGGCCCGCCTGACGGGTCTCCATCGTCACGAACGCCCCAGGTTCGCCGTCGGGCAGTATGGCCAGTGCGCGGCTGTTGAGCGGATCGTAGACGAGTGAGGTATCCCCGGGGAGTCCGACGATCCCCATCGGGAGCGCGTACTCCTTGGGACCGGATCCTTCGCGGCCGACCTGTCGCACCCCCGCCTTGAAGTCGATCAGCTGGACCACCTTGTCCCGCGGGTCGATGATCAGCACGCGCCCGTCCCTGAGTTCACGGACACCGGCGATGTTGGAGAAGGGCTCCGCGAACTCGGCATTTGGCCGGCCAAGGGCGCGGGTGGCCTGGGCTGCGAGGTCGCCCGCGGCGACGAGCCCGGCGAGGAGCAGGAAAGAGCGATGCATGTTCGACAGGGTGCGCGTGGTGGAGTCTGGAGACTACCGCCGTTGGATCACGCGCGCACGGCAGAACGTTGCCTCTGTCGAGCAGCTGTGAAGGGGTCATGAAGGTCCGCGGAGTACGATCGCCCGGTGGGCGCTCCTCCCGTCGCTCATCGACCTAACGTTCCCGCTTCCACTGCTCGTAGCGCTGCACCTCGGCGTCAAGCTCCTTGAACGCTTCGCCTGCGCGGAAGCGCGTGTACAGCTGCTCCTGGGCACGGAGCTGTTCCAGCAGTCGCTTGGACATCTCGCCCACCGGAAGCTCCATCAGTACGATCGCGCGATACACGCTGCCTTCCGTCCGCAGTATCTGCTGACGGGGGCGACTGCCGTAGAGTGTGGTAGAGACGACCGCCTTGTAGACCTGCGTGTACTGGTCGAGCAACTGCGAACCTTCGCGGCCGACTTCTTCGACGAAGCGCTTGTTGAGCGCGCCGTACTTGACCTCGAGCTGCTGGGCGATCGCGTTGCGCGCATCGGCCTGCGCCTTGTTGATCGCCACCTGCACGTCCCGCGACACCGACGTGGCCGGCGCCAGCAGAAAGTGCTCTTCCGTCGGTGGCTTGAGGTACCACGACGGCAGGTTGCGGATCGTCTCGCGGTTTGCCGGAGGCAACAGGTCGGTAGCAGGCCTGGGGCCACCGGAGCAGGCCGCGGCGGCAACCAACGAAGCGAGGGTCAGGCGAATGAGACGCATGGGCGGAAGCGCTGGAGTCCGGTTCTTCCCCGGGAGTATCGGCCGCGCCGGTCGCACCTTGCACCGCAGTCAGAACGACCGACCGCGCACGGTGGAGCGGTTGCGACGCAACTCGGATGGCACGAATGCGGCAGCCCGATCGTGGCTGGGGGACGAGGATTCGGGGCACGCCCCGCGCACGGGAACAAACGGTGAGTGGCCACTCCACCCGCACTCGAATTGACTCGAAGCTGCGACCTCTCTCCTGACTGAACGTTCGCCCACCCAACGTGTACCGCACATAACCGCTTGTCCCACGAACGCGAGGCACCGCATTGTGCGCAGTCACGGACTGATCCTTCTCGCTGTGCTCACTCTCCCGGGATGCAGTCGCGAGTGGCTGTCGGCCACCGGAAGCGCCGCCGAGCCGTTTGACCGAACCGTCATGGTCACCGCGGCGGTGAGCAGACTCCTGGACTCCGCTGGGCGGGTTCCATCGAGACATGCCACGGTCGCTGGCGCCATTGCACCCGCGAGAGCCGCTCAGCTTGCCGAGGCCTACATCCGACTGTTTGGCCCGCAGGCGCGCACCTGGATCGAGGGGCTGCGCGGGGAACCCGTCGACTTCAGGCGACTTCACGCCGATCCGTACGTGCTGCTCTCCGAGAGTCCCTTCGAGGTGCCTGACGAGGGCACCTCGCCGCCCGAGCGGAAGCGAGCAGGGCCATACTACATCGTGACATTGCGCACCGACGGCCAGCCCATCGTCACTGTTGCGGTGTCCGCCCTTTCCTCAGACATCGTCGTGGACTCGATGGGGGTTCGAACGAGCGCGGAGATCAGAGGCAATGACTTTCTCGTGTGGCCGGTGCCAGAACGGTCTGCCCCCATGCCGGCGCTGACAGCCGAAGAGGCCATGAGCATCTCGTATCGGTCGTTCGGGCAGCCAGTCGACGCGCTCCCCATCTACGAACGAAAGGGCTTGGAGTTCCTTCCGCAGGAGGGCGCGTGGCGCCTGGAACTCGCTGGTGCGGTCGAAGTTCGCCCGGTGCGTGGTGTCAGCCCCGTTCGCACGCGCGTGGTCTATGTCGTGGACGCAGCGACGTTCGCGATCGCTTCGAACGCTGACATGAGCGCTGGCGTCCAGAGCAGGCAGGAGACAGGGAGCGGGGGCGCCCTTCTGCGCTACCGGGACACTGCGGCGCGAAGCTTGGTCGAGGTACGTCCCGTCACCCGCCGATAGGGATAGGAGGTATGCTTCCACCCTGGCTGGCCATTGGTGCGGCCGCTGCTGCCACATTTTCGATGATGTCGTGTAGCTCCATCGCGGAGAATGTTCCCGCGGGCCCACGCGGGTTCGGCCCTTGCCGGCAACCCGTGAACCCGCGCGATGAGGTCTCGAGGCGGTGGAGGGAAGATTGACGCTCGTTCTACCTCGTGCAGAGGTCGCGCGTGGCAGCTTGGCGGTCCACAGCCAAGGAAGCGTCCTGCGTCCACCGAACACGTGCCCCGTATGAGGCCGCCTGGACGCCTGTTCCCGGCTACCGAAGCATGCGCGGTACTGCACGCGCCGAGGCTCGCCGCACGTCATACGGCACGAACCCCGTCGCCCGGTCGCCCGCCGGGATGCGCACGAGCCAGCGCTGGAACTCCATGACGGTCATCGCCGCCGAGGGGAGCGGGGGGCCCGCGCCCCGTACGGCAACGACGGCCAGCAGCTCTTCCCGCGCATCCTCGCCGTCGGGGAGCGTCACGCGCCAGTGCAGCCCACGCGCGCGCCAGGTCGCGTCCGGAAGTTCCAGGCGCGCGCCTGCCGTGGCCTCCACCGGCGGCACGAACGCATTGGGCACCAGCGCATGCACCGAGTCGCCCACGATGGAGAACGCGTAGATCCGCGCGGAAGCACTGCTCTTCACCACGGCAACGAGTTCGTCGTTGCGCGGCGGGTCATGGCCGCGCACCAGATACACCTCTGTCGGGAGCGAAACGTCGAGCGTGAAGGCAGGGTCGGGGGTTCCCGTCTCGCGCTCCACGGTAATCGCCCACGAGGCGCGGTAGTACACCTGAGCGCCGAGGCCCGGCGCCTGGGTGGACTCCCATGCCTCACCGACCAGGCGCGCATCGGTCGCGCGGCCAGCAGCGTCGAGTTGGACTACGCTCCGATATTCCCCGCGCACGCCCGTGCGATCCTCCGTGGTGGTGCTCACCGCCGACGACTGCACCCGCACGCCGGCGACGCGACGCACGGCCTCGGCCATCGCTTCCTCGAGCGCGCGCCGCTTGACCGCCGCCGGTGTGGCGCGGTCGTGCAGCAGCACCCGCTGTTCCACGACGATCGTCTCGCCCTGCGCCCGCAACCGACCCGCGAACGCGAAGCCGCAGACAGCGATGAGCGCCTGGGTGCGTCGGCGCATGCCTAACGTGGCGCCAGGCGGGCCACCGCCCGGAGCGAGTCGCGGGCGATGGTCAGGGGCTGCTGCTCCCGGTCCAGCGCCGCCGCGCTGCGGGTGACCTCGCGCTCCACGTACCGCCCGAGCTCGGCCACGGTGATCGTGCGGTCGCCATCGTCGTCGGCCGCGCCCCGAAGTCCGCGCGCGACGAACCACGTAAACGCGCCGTGCCGCTCGGCCGGCAGGTCGCCCGCCACCTGCGCGCCCCGGGAGGCCACCAGCACGGCCATGTTGCGCCTGACAAGTGCCGGGTGCTCGATGGAAACGACCGAGGCGCGCGTCCCTTGCACCAGCGGGCGACCCGAGCGCCCCAACCCTGAAAAGCAGGCGTCGAGCAGGACGGTGATGGAGCGGGCGGGGAGTCGGGCCAGTCGGTCGAGCAGCGCGTAGAGGTCGAGGCCGGTCTCTCCGACATAGTTCGCGTCGCCGTCAGCGGGCAGCAGGTGCGGCCGGCGCTCGGCGTCGTCCATCGCGCCGTGCCCGGCGAAGTAGACCAGGATGTCGGTGTTGTCGGTGGTGCGCCGAGCAAGCCAGCCCCGATCGCCGAGCAGGCGCCGCAACTCGCTCCCTGATGCGTCCGCGCCGCGACGATACATGAGGTGCGCGCCGTCGTCGGGCACGCCGAGGGCCTGGACGGCGTACGCGCGCATGAGCGCGGCGTCGTCGTCCGCGAATCGTGCGTCCGGCAGGCGTTGGTACGATCCGATGCCGATGATGACGGCGAGCGCGTCGCCGTTGCGCGTGGCGGCCGCCGGGATTCCGGACGCGAGGTCGTCACGCGTGGAGGTCGCGCCGCCTGCCGCCTCCGGCGGTACGGTCTGCACGCGCGCCGCAAGCCGCACCGCGGAACCCGGGGCCAGGATCACGAGTGCGATCTCGGGTGACGCGACCGCCCCCGTGGCATACGCGGTTACGACGACATCCGTGGAATCGCCCGGCGCGAGCGCGGGCAGCCAGACGGTATCCGGCGCACCAGCGATGAGCACGAGGCCGGCGGAGCGGACGACGTGCGCCGGCACAGCAGGCGAGACCGATGCACCGACATTGCGCACACGCAGGGTGATGTCGGCGAACTCGCGAGGAGCGAGTCGCTGGTCGCCGGTGGCATCGCGCACGGTGACCGAGGCCAGGGCGAAGCGGGCGGGTAACGCGCGGGCGGTCGTGCGGTCGGCGGCGATCGCGAGCGAAGCCGGAGCGCGCGCCGCAAGCGCCGCGTGCGCCAGCGAGTCGTCGCTCGCGCGCACGCGCATGGCGGCGTCGCGGCGTACCCAACCCGTTACCCGCCCGGACGCGATGTCGACACGGATGACGCTCCGGCCAAAGGCGAGGTACATCTGTCGGCGCGTGCCGTCGCGGGTGACGGCCCACGGGGTTCCGAAGAGCCGAGCGATGTCGCCGATCCCGGCGCCGAGCGCGAGCACGGAATCACGGGTCCCGGGGGTCGAGCGCAGTGCGACGCGCAGGACGCGTCGCGGGTCGTTCCATTCGATGACGCGTCCGGTGGCGAGGTCGAACGTCACCGTGGCGCCGTCAAAGCTCCAGTGTTCCACGCCCTGCGAGGCGAGGCGCTCGACCAGGTCTGCCGAGCCCTGCACCTGCCGCACCCGCTCACGGCCGTCACCTAACGAGAAGCCCGACGGCACCTGCGCCGCCAGCGCCGCCCCTGCCAGCAGCAGGAACGACGCCGCGCGCGCGATCAGCCGGCCGGCCACGGCCGGATCGAACGACGCTGTCGGCAACACCATGAGAGGGAGTATCGGCACCGCGCGCCGCCTCCTGACCTGACGGGTGCAGCAGGTTCCGTCCGTCGAGCGGCGCCCGGGTCCACGCCCCGCGCGGCGTGAGGGCCGGTGCGATGGCCGGGTTCACGGACCGAGTGAGCGCGCCGTCTCCTGACCCGACAGGCCGCGCTTCCTTCCGTCGAGGGACGCCCAGGGTCCGCGTCCCGCGCGGCGTGAGGGCGGGCGAGCTCGCCGGTCGCGCTGATCGCAGGCGAAGCAGGGGCACGGCCGGGGAGAGGCAGCCGCAGGCCTTCTTCCCGCCTGGCCGTCGGGTAGCCTGCTGCCCGTTACCTTCCCGCGATGTTCCGCGCCTGCCTCGCCGTCTCGCTGCTGGTCGTCCCCGCGCTCGTCCACGCGCAGCGCGAGACGTTCGAAAACGTCAACGCCTGGCTGTCGTGGATCGGCGACATCGAGCTCGATCCGCGCTGGGCTATCGACTTCGACGGTTCGCTTCGCGCAAGCGGACCGGTGGATCAGCTCGGGCAGGTGCTCTGGCGGGCATCGGTACGGCGTAACCTGAGCGCGAACGTGCGCGCCTCGGTGGGCTACGCCGGGAGCGACACGCACCCCTATGGCAAGCTCCCCGTCGCCTTCCGCGCCCCCGAGCACCGCCTCTTCCAGCAACTGCAGCTCACGCACCCGGCGGGCCGCGTGCAGTTCACCCACCGCTATCGCTTTGAACAGCGATGGTCGGGCCGGGTCGCGGTCGTCGGAACCGATACGTCGGTGCGAAACTGGGTCCGCACGAGTCGGCTCCGCTACCTCGCCCGGGCAACCATCCCGCTGCAGGGCGCGACGCTCGACGCCAACGAGTGGTTCGTGAACGTGGCCGACGAAGTGATGCTCAACTTCGGCGCGAACATCGCCAACAACACGTTCGACCAGAACCGCATGCAGCTCGGCATCGGCCGGCGCCTCGGTCGCGACTATCGTCTCGAGCTGCAGTACCTGGACCACCTGGTCCTGCGGCCAAACGGTCGGCAGTTGGAGCGCAACCACACCATCGTCACCAACGTGTCCACGTCGTTCCGGCTGCGGCGCAGTGCCCACTGACGCTCAGCCGAACACGTCGTCCTGCGCGATCGCCGTGATCTGCTTCACGATCGGGTGCGTGATGCGTCGCTCCACCGAAATCGCGTAGAAGCGTTCGCGCACGCTCTCGATGCGGCCCACCGCCTTCACCTGATAGCGGCGCGTGATGTCCGCGTCCAGCGCCGTCGGCCCGGGGAACAGGCCAATCCCGCCCTGGCCAAAGATCTTGAGCACCGAGCTGTCCTCGATTTCGGCGACGACGTTCGGCTTGATCCCCTGGCTGTCGAACCATGCCACCATCGAGCGGTGCAGCTGCGAGCCGTCGGTGGGCAGGATGAACGGCGCGCCGTCAAGGGACTGCGGGAACTTCCGGCGATAGTGCGCCGCCATCGCCGGGGCGCCGTAGATCGTTACGTCCGTCTCGCCGAGCAGGTGATTGAACGCCTTCACGTGCGTGCCCGTCCCCACCGGCGCGTCGGAAATGACGAGGTCGATGCTGTGCAGCGCCAACTCGCCAAGCAGGCGGTCGAGTTTGTCTTCGCGGATCACCAGATGCACCGGCACTTCGCCACGAATCGCCGGTTCGAGCAGCCGGAACACGGCGATCTTGTGCACCTGATCCGCAACGCCCACCACCAGTCGCTGAGGGCGACCGGGGCTGCGACCGGCGAGCGTCTCCTGCATCTCGCGACCGAGCACGAAAATCTCGTCGGCGTAGCGGTATACGAGCCGCCCGACGTCGGTGAGGGCAAGGTTTCGACCCCGCTTCACGAACAACTTCTCGCCGAGCGACCGTTCGAGCATGCGGATCTGCGCGCTCACGGCAGGCTGCGTCAGGTGCAGTTCCTGGCACGCCTTGGTCACGCTGCCCGTTCGGGCCACGGTCCAGAAGTAGAGCAGGTGATGGTAGTTGAGCCAGGCCATGCGAAGGGGGCGTCAGGGGCGACAGCGCCGAGCACGACATGTTCCCGGATGGACCGCCCTCACGCAACCGTCAGTCCGAAGTCGACGCGCGCCGTAATCGATCCCGGATCGCGTCCCACGCTGACTCCGACGGCGGTTGCTCCACGAACGCGACCTCGACGTCGTGCTCCTCGAGTTCGTGCAACATGCTGTACAGCGCGCCCGCGTAGGCGTCGACGGTATCGGGCATGAAGCGAATGCCCGCGCCATGCGCGTTCGCTCCCTGCCGAGTCACGACGACCACCCGCGTGCCGTGCCCGCGCATTCGTTCGGCGACTCCAAGCACTTCATCCAGCCGCGCAGACTCGAAGAGACGGAGCGTCGTGCGCGGCGCGTAGTGGCGCTCGACCATGCCTGGCGACGGACGCGGTGCATCGCCGGAGGCGGCCATGGATCGTTCGACCGGCCCGATGACCGATTCGATGTCGGACTGCGGCGTTCCGCCCGGTCTCAGGAGCCGCGGGGGCGTCCTCGTGAGGTCGAGCACGGTCGACTCGATGCCAACGCGCGCCGGGCCGGCGTCGAGGATCATCGACAGGCGATCACCGAGCTGCCGCGCCACGTGAGCGGCCGTGGTCGGGGAGACGCGCGTAAAGAGATTGGCGCTCGGCGCCGCGAGCGGAACGCCCGCGGTCCGGATCAGGGCGCGCGTGACCTCGGAGGCCGGAATGCGCACCCCCACCGTATCGAGGCCGGCGGTGACAATGTCCGGGACCGCGGGCTGCCGATGCAGGACGAGCGTGAGCGGGCCGGGCCAGAAGCGGCGCATGAGGTCGTGCGCGATCGACGGTACCTCCCGCGCCACTCGCGGCAAGTCGCTTGTGTCGGCGAGGTGCACGATGACCGGATTGAACGCTGGCCGCTCCTTGGCGGCGTAGATGCGCGCGACAGCGTCGGCGTCCAGGGCGTTTGCCGCGAGGCCGTACACCGTTTCCGTGGGAATGGCGACGAGTTCGCCGCGGCGCAGCGTCGCCGCGGCCCTGGCGATCACCTCGGGATCCGGAGACGCCGCGTCGACGGCGACGATCTCGGCCGTCATGACTTATCGCGCTCCGACCACGCTCCAGGCAAAGGCCCAGAGGTCGGCGTACTCCTCGATCATGCGGTCGGTGGGGCGGTACCCGTGCGAGCCTTGCGTTTCCACGCGGATCAGCACCGGCCGGTCGCAGCCCTGCGCGGCCTGCAGGGCCGCTGCGAACTTGTAGGAGTGGCTGGGGACCACGCGATCGTCGTGGTCCGCGGTGGTGATGAGCGTGGCTGGATAACACGTTCCCGGCACCACGCGATGCAGCGGCGAATACCGGTAGAGCCACGCGAAGGCCTCGGCGTCGTCCGCCGAGCCGTATTCCGTGGCCCACGCCGCACCGCCGGTGAATCGATGGTAGCGGAGCATGTCGAGCACACCGACCTGGGGAATCGCCACCGCAAACAGGTCCGGCCGCTGCGTCATCACGGCGCCCACCAGCAGTCCACCGTTGGACCCTCCGTTGATCACGAGCTTTGCGGGCGAGGTGATCCGCTCGGCGATGAGGTATTCGGCGGCCGCGATAAAGTCGTCGAACACGTTCTGCTTGTGGTCAAGCATGCCTGCGTGGTGCCACGCTTCGCCGTATTCACTCCCGCCCCGGAGCGCCGCCGTGACATAGACGCCGCCCATGTCCATCCACCCGAGGGTCGCCGGCGAAAACGTTGGCTGCAGGTTCACGCCAAAGCCGCCGTAGGCGTAGAGCAGGGTTGGATTGGCGCCGTCGAGCGCGAGGCCGCGGCGCGACGAGACGAAAAGCGGTACACGCGTCCCGTCCTTCGAGGTCGCGAACACCCGGCGCGTCTCGTAGGCCGCCGGATCGAACGCCAGGGTCGGCGGGTCGAACGCGATGCTCATTTTCGCCCGGGCGTCGTAGCGGAACACGGTGGTCGGCGCGAGGTGCGACGTGAACGCGTAGTAGAACGTCGAGACCTCGGTCGAGGCGCTGACCGCGGCGACCGTGCCGGCGGAAGGCAAGGTGACCTCACCGAGCCGCTTTCCCGCGGGCGTGTACAGCGTCAGCTCGCTCGTCACGTCGACGAGGCGGTGGACGACAAGGGCCGATGAGGTCAGCGCGACGTCGGCGATCGCGGCCGGACCCTCCGGAACGACCGTCCGCCAGGACGTGCGCGCCGGCGCGGTGAGATCGACGGCGACCACCCGACGCCGGGGCGCGTCGAGGTCGGTGCGGAGAAAGAGTCGGCTGCCGAGTGAGCCGACGACGGTGAACTCGCCGTCGTCGGTGTCGACGAGCGGGATCGGCGTGGCGCCGATGGTCGGCGCCATCGGGTTGCCTAACGGGATGACGTACAGCCGGTTGCGTGCGTCGGCGCCCTTGCTGAGGTATACGAACGCGTAGCGCCCGTCGTCGCTGGTCGCGCCCACGACAAACCAGGTCGGAAGGTCGCGTCGCTCGAACACGAGGACGTCCTCCGCCTGCGGCGTGCCGATCCGGTGGTAGTACAGCGCGTGATGCTCGAGCGACGCGCTGAGCTTGTCCGCCTCGTTGCGCGCCGGGTAGCGCGAATAGAAGAACCCCTTGCCATCACGGGTCCACGAGAGCCCGGAGAACCGCACCCACCGCAGCACGTCGGGCAGGTCGGTGCCCGTGCGCACCTGCCGGACCTTCACGTCCTGCCAGTCGGCGCCGCCTTCTGACAGCGCGTAGGCCAGGTGCCGCCCATCGGGTGAAGGCGAATACTGCGAGACGGCAACGGTGCCGTCGGGACTCAGCGCGTTGGGGTCGAGGACCAGGCGTGCCGCGGTGCCCGGCGCCGAGCGCGCGACGATCTCCGCCTGCTTTTGCAGGCCCGAGTTGCGCTGATGAAACAGCACACCGTTCGGCAGCCGCACCGGCACACCGACGCGTGGATAGTTCCAGAGCGTCGTCAGGCGCGCGCGGATGCGCTCGCGGTCGGGCGCGGCCGCCAGCCAGCGCATGGTCACGGCGTTCTGCGCTGCCACCCATGCCCTGGTCGAGTCGCTGCCGAGGTCCTCGAGCCAGCGATATGGATCGGCGACGCGCGTGCCATGAAAGTCATCGGATACGTCGACCGTGCGGGTCGGCGGATACGCGACGCGTTGGGCGTGGGACATGAGTGGGACGAGGGTCGCGGCCAGGAACAGCGAGCCCGAGAGGAGACGTGCCATCAATGCATATGCTCCATGGCGCTGCGGGCGTCGCGCCGGACATCAGGGTCTGCGAAACTAGCCTCGGCGATCACGCGGAGCCAACCCGACCGTAGAGCGGCATGAGGCAGTGGCCTGCGACAGTGACTACAATCACACCGGGCGCCCCTCGCGCGCGCGTACCCTGCGCCGAGAGTGTGCCCGACGCACCGCCGAGATTGCGCCCGACGCATCGCCGAGATTGCGTCGACGCACTGCCGAGACGGGTGCTCTCGCGCACGAGTACCCTGTCTACCCGCATGGCCCGTCCCGATAGCTCAGAGTCAATGGCCCGCCGATGGTTTGTGGCGGCGAGCCTCGATGCCTTCATCGACGCCGCAGAAACGAACCAGGAGTTCTGGCGCGGCGTTCGGCGGTTGGCGCGTGTCGATGCACTGCTGCGTGCGCGGGCGCGCGACGTCCCCGGTGCATGGCATCTGCTGTGCCTGGCCGAGGACTGGTGCAGCGACGCCGTGCAGGCGCTGCCGGTGATCGCGAGGCTCATCGAGGACGCGCCGGCAATCGACCTCCGTGTCGTAGGCCGCGACCTCAATGAGGACCTCATGCAGGCGCACCTCACACGCGGCACGCGATCGATTCCCGTGGTCATTCTGCTCGATGGCGGGTTTCGCGAATGCGGCTGGTGGGGGCCGCGTCCCTCGGTGTTGCAGGCCTGGCACTACGAGCAGGGGCCGAAGGTCGAGCCCGCGGAGCGGTTGCGCTACAAGCGCGAGTGGTACGCCCGCGACCGTGGCGTCTCCATCGCACGGGAGGTGCTGGAACTGCTCGAGACCGCGGCCGGAGTTTCGGGGGGCTCGTCGCCCGACGCGACCGGAGGCTAGATTGGGTGCGTCTGCGCCCCGCTCGGGGCGCGCCACCGACCGGACGACATGGCCACGCACTCGAACCAGCCGAACTTCTCGCAGGGATGGGGCATTGCCGGACTGATCACGGCGCTCGCCGTGGGCGCCTTCCTGCTCGCCGGCTACATCAAGAGTTCCACGTTCCACTCGCCGAACGATCCCACGGCGCCATCGGGCGGCGCGTCCCATGCCCCGGCACCGGCGGACGCCGCGGCGCCCGAAGCAAAGCACTAGGGAAGCGCAGCGCGGGCGTGTCGCGGGTGGGGGCGATGCGTGGTCGCCCCGCCATCGTGCGTGAGGTCTCCCATGTTGCGTCGTCGCGTGGTGTGGCTGGCGTTCCTCGGACTTGCGCTTCCCGCGACCGTGTGCGCTCAACGTGGTCGCCAGCCCGCGCCTGAGGGAGGCCGTGGATACACCTTCGACTTCGCCGACGGTGAGCCCATCTCGTATTTCCTCGAGAACGCGCGACGGTTGACGCTCACCGACGTCCAGCGCTCACGGCTCATGGACATCCGCCGGCGATTGCGCGTGACGAACAAGTCGTATGTGGCCCGTCTCGACTCGCTCCGCGACCTGGCCGGCATCGACCTCGGCGACGCCAACGGCATCAGCGGCAAGGAGCGCGAGGCGATTGCGCGCTTCGAGTCATGGGCGCGGCCAACGATGGATTCGATGCGAGTGAACATCGATATCGCGCGGGTGGAGGCACGTTCGCTTCTGGATGCCGACCAGCAACGGCGCCTCGATTCGATCGCCCTCGACGACGCCACGCGCATGCGCTCTGCGCGCACGGATCGGGTCCGGGATCGACGCCCACGATGACCGGGGCCACGCTGCCACACCCAGGCACCAGGACGCGGGCGCGGGCGAGTCTGTGGCTCAGCGCCTCGGTCTGGGGTCTCGTTCTCGCGCTCGTGGCCGTGATCGGCACGCTTGGCGCCGGCTTGCATCGCGGAGATCCGGAGGGCGCGGCCCGTCTCGCCAATGCCGAGATCGAGGCGGGGCTCGAGCCCGGTGAGCGTGTGGAGGCGCGCGTCGTCGTATCGCAGCGGCTCTGGTGGGACTACTTCCGCCACACCTACGGGGTGCTGGCCGCCACGGATCGACGCCTGCTTTACGTGGGCGTGCCTCCCGAACCGTTTCTCCATCGGGACAACGGCCCTCCCGAGCTGGTGACCCAGGCGTTCGCGTATGCGCGCGGGCTCGCCGTCCAGCGCGGCTCGCGATTCCGCCGGCAGGGTCCGACGGTCCGGGTGACGGCGAGCACCGGCACGTCGCAGTTTGCCGTCACGTCTCGCGACGTCCCGCGCCTCGAGGCGGTGATCGCGGTGGCGGACCGCGTGCAGGCCGCCCTCCGGTCTGCCGCGGACGCCGAGCGTCGTGCCACCGAGGCCGCAGAAGCCGCGGCGCGTCGGCCGATCTATCACCTCGTCCAGCGTGGCGAGGCGCTGGAGTTCATCGCCAGGCGCTACGGAGTGAGTGTCGAGTCCCTCAGCGTGTGGAACGGCCTCACGAATTCGCGCATCACCAGCGGGCGCCGCCTGCTCGTGCGACCGGGACGTACGCCGTGAACGAACACCGGATCGTGGTCGAACGCCGCGCGCGCTTCTACTCCGTCGGCGACCTGACGACCGCGTCGGACGTGTGGGTCGTGTTGCACGGGTACGGTCAGTTGGCACGCGAATTCCTCGCGACCTTCACGCCGCTCGTGGCCGCGGGCCGCGCGTTTGTCGCGCCCGAGGCCCTCAACCGATTCTACCTGACCAGTGGCGCGTCCGGTTCGCATCAGGACGCTGCCGTCGGGGCCACGTGGATGACGCGAGAGGACCGCGAGGCCGAGATCGCCGATGCGGTTGCGTACCTCGACGCGGTCACGAACGCCACGAGGGCGCCGCGCGCCCGGCTCTGCACGCTGGCCTTCTCGCAGGGGGTGGCGACCATGATCCGCTGGCTTGCGCTCGGCGCCGCGCGCGCTGAGCGGGTGGTCGTCTGGGCCGGCCGGTTCCCGCACGATCTCGACGTGCGTGACCTCGCGCCCCGGCTCCCGGCGAACGGGATCGAACTCGTGAGCGGGACGCGCGATGCATACGGTGGTTGGGCGGCGCTCGAGGAACAGGAAGCGCAGCTGAACGCCGCCGGCGTCCCCGTGCGCCGGTTCGGGTTCGAGGGCGGCCATCGACTCGACGACGCGACGCTCCGCGCCATCGTCGATCGTTAGGCGTCACGCGCCATCGTCCGGCGTCCGGGCTATCGCCTCATCGTCCGGCGTCAGGCGTTCCGCCTCATCGTCCAGCGTCAGGCGTCCGCCTCACCGTCGATCGCTACGAGTCCCGTCCCCGCCAGCGGTCGATGGCCCGCCGGTCCTGCCGCGTCGGTCGGCCCGCGTCGGCCGGTGACGCCGTGCCCGCCGCCCGGAGCTGTCCCGCGAGCCGCTCCCGGGCGGCCACGCTGTCCGCGGTTTCGGTGTAGAGCTGCTGCGCCGCGCTGGCCGGGCCGCGCTGTTCGCTCAGCCCGTCGACGACGATCACGTGGGCAAACGGGGGGCGCCGCACCGTGATCGTGTCTGCCACCTTCACGTGTTTCGCGCGCTTCACCCGCTCGCCGTTCACCTCGACGCGTCCGATGTCGATCGCGTCGGCCGCCAGGGCGCGCGTCTTGAAAAAGCGCGCTGCCCAAAGCCACTTGTCGAGTCGGACCTGTTCCATGCGTGGCTGCTCCGTCAGCGTGTGCGGTCCCTGTGTGCCCGATGGGCCGGCCGGGTTGTTGGTGCTCGCCCCGCGCTGCGAGCGCACGGGGTTCCGTGAAGGTAACGCGGTCCACGGACGAGTTTGCCGAGCAGGCAATCCATGGAAGGGCGGGTGGCGTATTCAGTCGTGACGCGTGACCGCAACCGGCGCGCATGCTGTGCGAGACGGACCGCAAACCCGCTGCGTATCGTGCTGACCCTGGCGCTTCCACGGCCGACCTCCATGCGACTGCACCAGGAGCCGCTCAGCGCGGGGCCGGGGAGCTCGGCGCGAGTTGCGCCACCGGCCGGGGGAGGCGAGCTTGCCCGCTCCAGTGAACCACCTCCGCCGCGCATCGACCCGATGACGGTCCCGAACGACAGCGGGGCCAGCGACCTGCAGGTCATGTCCCGGCTCATCGCCGGGGACGAGCGCGCGCTTGGCGTCTTGTACGATCGGCACGGGGCGCTGGCCTGGTCGCTGGCCTCGGCGATCGTCTCGGATCCCGCCGACGCCGAGGAGGTCGTGGCCGACGCGTTTGCGCAGGTGTGGCGCTCGGCGGCGACGTTCGATGCGAATCGCGGGAGCGTGATCGCGTGGATCTCGACGATCGTGCGCACCCGATCGCTGGACCTGATTCGCTCCCAGAAACGACGGGCACGCGTCCTGGATCAGGCGGCGGCGATGTCGGACGAGGATGCGTCGCCGGGATTGTCGACTCCGCCGGTGCTTCCGGATCGCGAGGTCGAGTCGTCGGAGGCGCAGGTGATCGTGCGGCGGGCGCTGGGTGACCTGCCGGCCGCCCAGCGCCTGGTGCTCGAGTTGGCCTATTTCGGTGGGCTCTCGCAGAGCGAGATCGCCGAGCGACTGGGTGAGCCGTTAGGCACCGTGAAGACGCGCATGCGGAGTGGCATGGAGAAGCTGCGCGTGGCACTTGGCCCGCTCATGGGGGGCCGCTCGTGAGGCCCGGCGCATGGGCGGGAGACGTCGCCGCCGCGTGGGCGCTGGGGGCGGTCAGCGATGGCGAGCGCGCCGCCTTCGAGGCGCGGCTCGCGCTCGAGCCCGGGCTCGCGCGCGAAGCCCAGGCGTATGCTCGGGTCGCCGCCATGCTGGCCCTGGCCGCGCCGCCCTGCGCGCCGCCTGATGCCCTGCGGCGTCGCATCGTCGGAGCAGCGGCAGAAGGTTAGATCGCGCGTTCGAGCACCTGCCGCAGGGTCGCCTCGTCCACGTTGCCTCCGCTGATCACGATCGCCACCTTGCGCCCCGCGAGCGTTGGCGCGAGTCGCCGCAGGCCTGCGAGCCCGGCGGCTCCGGCCGGTTCGACCAGGGAATGCGTCGTGCGGAGGAGTGCGCGCATGGCGTCCGCGATCTCGGCGTCGCTCACCAGCTCGAACCCGGCGAGCCCCGCGAGCAGGGCGGGAAAGGTGAGGTCGTAGGTGGTCCGTGTGGCCAGGCCGTCAGCGATCGTCTCCGCCCGTGACGTGGTGCGGCGTTCTCGCGCGTGCCAGGAGTCGTGAGCGGCTGATGCGCCCTGCGCCTGCACCCCAAACACGCGCATGCCCGGCTCGAGCTCCGCGGCGACCGTGAGGGCGCCGACGGCCTGCGATCCTCCGCCGACTGCGATGACCATGGCGTCGAGTCCGGGCTGCTGCCCTACGACTTCGAGCGAGAGCGTCGCGGCCCCGGCGACGATGTCGGCGTTGTTCGTCGAATGCGCGAGCGTTGCGCCCTCGGCGTCAATGATGCGGCGGGCGACCTCGACCGACTCGTCGTAGTCGCGCCCTTCTTCGATGAGTCGCGCGCCTAACGCGCGGATCCCGGCGTTCTTGTCCGGATTGTTCCCGACCGGCACGCAGATCGTCGCCTTCGCCCCAAAGGCGCGCGCCGCCCACGCAATCCCCAGCCCGTGGTTGCCGCGCGTGGCCGCGACCACGCCGCACGCACGCTGGGGCTCGGCGAGCGCAGACATGAACGCGAGGCCATTCCGCACCTTGAAGGCATTGGTCGGGTGGAAGTTCTCGTGCTTGACGAAGACCCGGACCTCGTGCCCGACCCATGCGTCGAGCAGTGGGTAGGTGTAGAGCGGGGTCGGCGCGAGGAACGGGGCGAGCCGTTCACTGGCGGCGCGAACATCGGCGATCGAGATGGGGAGGGTCACGGGGGCCGTGGTGAGTGCCGCTGACCTGGCGGGCGCATCTTCGTGGAATCTATGGAGGCCGCGTCGACTCTCCGCGTCTGCGGCTCGGGCGTGGAACTTCGCCCTCTGGCTCACCAGCCGGCACATGCACGGTTGGGGGACGCGCCTCTCGACGACGGGGATCTTGTTGAACTGCTGCGCCCCGCGTGTGCCCTGAGCGACGACGAGCACCAAACGGGGGCCACGCTCGCCGCGGAGGCGACACATGATCTGGTTCCCCATTCCAGTCGTCTGCGCGGTCAGATTCCAGGCCGTGAAACCCGGGCAGTTCCGCGGCGTACAACATCGCCAGGGGCGTTGGGAGAGTTGCCAGGGTCGGGACAACCTGCGTTGCGGGCGCTCGCCGATTCGGCGTCAGTCACACACTCGAGGGTTTCGCATGTCACGGTGGTTCAGGTGGGCGGCTCTGGGCGCATTTGCGCTGCCGCAGGTCGTGTTGGCGCAGGTATTTCGGGTGGGAGGCGACGAGCGGGACGCGCAGGGCGGCCCTCGTCGTTCGCCGGTGTTTGGTGGCGTGAGCGTCGTCTATGGGCGCCCGACTGGCGAGTTCGCTACCTACGTCGACCAGGGCTTTGGCCTCGACGGCTTTGCGCGCTACAAGGTCGATCGGCGTGGCATTTTCTCGTTAGGTGTCGAAGGCGGCTGGATGCAGTACGGCCGCGAGACGATCCGCGCGCCTCTGAGCTCGACGGTCGGCCGCATCATGGTCGACGTCACAACGTCCAACAACATCGTCTTCCTCGGGGCCGGCCCCCAGCTCACCGCGCCCAGCGGGCCGGTGCGTCCGTACGTTGCGGGGAGCGTCGGGTTCTCGTACTTCTTCACCGAGTCATCCGTCTCCGGGTCGAGTTCCGACAACCAGAGCTTCGCCGAGACCAACAACTTCGACGACTTCATCTTCGCGACGACCGGAGGCGCCGGGGTCTACATCCCGCTAGGCTCGCGGCGCGAGGCCGGGCTCGACATCGGCGTTCGCTACCACAACGGTGGTCGCGGGCAGTACCTGCGCGAAGACAGCATTCAGGACCGGCCGGGTCAGACGCCCTTGATCACGCCCATCGAGAGCCAGACGCGCCTCTACTCCTGGCGGGTCGGTTTCGTCGCCGGCTTTCGATAGCACGAAACAACAAGGCTCGCGCGAGTGTCGCCCGGTCGAGCGACACAGCCGAGCAGGCTGAAGGGGCTCGGTCGGGGGCTCGAGCGCCGCCCTCGTCATCGAACTCAGTCCGCCGGCGCTCGTCGGTGCAGTACGTACGGTCGACGGTGGCGCGCGGCGGCGCTAGCTTCACGCGCCCTTATCGCGGACATCGGCGCACGTGACCACTCCCAACCCGCAGTCGGAGGCTCCACGCTCGGGGCGTGAAGGACTGCGGGCCGTGCTGTCACTCGGCATCGGATTCGGCGTCGGTGCGGCGCTGCACGCCCTCGGCACGTCGGTCGCGGGCGTGGTGTTGGCGCTGGCCGACCCGATCGGCACGCTGTGGGTGAACGCCATCCGCATGACGGTCATCCCGCTGGTCGTGTCGCTCCTGATCGTTGGGGTGACGCGGAGTCGCGCGTCGGCCGATGTCGGGCGCCTCGGTGGACGCGCCATTTCCGTGTTCGTCGCGATGCTGGCCGGCATTTCCGCGTTGACGGGCCTGCTCGCGCCGCCGATGTACCGCCTGCTCCGCATCGAGCCCGACGCCGCCGCGCGGCTTCGTGAGTCCGTGGCCGGTGCGGTGACGACCGTGCCGGAGCTGCCAGGGTTCGCGGCGTGGCTCACCGGGCTCGTCCCGGTGAACCCCGTGAAGGCCGCGGTCGACGGCGCCATGTTGCCGCTCATCGTGTTCACGCTCGCGTTCGCCTTTGCCGTGCGCTTCCTCGGCGAACGCGAACGAACGACGATCACCGGGTTCTTCCGCGGCGTGAGCGAAGCCATGCTGGTGCTCGTGCGCTGGATCCTCTGGCTCGCTCCGGTGGGGATCGGCGCCCTCGCGCTTTCGCTCGGCGCACGCCTGGGCACCGGTGTGGCAGGCGCGGTGGGGTTCTATCTGGCGACGCACCTGCTGCTGCTCGCCGTCGCCATCGCCGTGATGTACCTCGTCGTGCTGTTGCTCAGCGACGTGCCGGTTGCGCGGTTCGCGCGCGCCATTCTCCCGGCGCAGGCCGTGGCCGCGAGCACACGCTCGAGCCTCGCCGCGATTCCGGCGATGCTGAATGCCGCCGAGCGCGAACTCGCATTCCCCAGGGAGACGTCGGGGTTCATGATCCCGTTCGCCGTGTCGATCTTCCGACTCAACCTCGCGGTGTCGTGGATCGTGGGCGGCCTCTTCGTCGCCAGGCTCTACGACGTGGCCTTTCCGCTCGCGTCCGTGGTCACCTTCGGCGTCGCGGCCGTGCTCATGAGCTTCAGCGTGCCGGGCATCCCGAGTGGCAGCCTGTTCATCATCGCGCCCTTGTTTCCGCAGGTCGGACTCCCGGTCGAGGGCGTCGGCATCCTCATCGCGCTCGACGCACTGCCGGACGTGCTCAAGACCACGCTCAACGTCACCGGGCACATGACGGCCACGGCCATCGTGGCCCGCACGTCAGGCAAGGGTGCGATTGCGTCTGGCTGAGACACGCGTACGCCATGTCAGGTGCACTGCGTCCACGCAAACAGCCGCCGCGCGTCGCATCACCTTCTCCAGATCACATGCAAGCACGCCGACGGGCTCCCAACGGCGTCCAACGCGTCGGCGCCACGTTGGACGTTCGGCTTCGCCCTGCCGAGTTGTTCGGACGTGTCGATTCCAGCCGCAGGTGTTCGACGCCAAGGCAGAGGGCGACACGGTTCACGGGTCGCCCGTCAAACATTCAATGCGAGTGAGGCGTCCCATGCGATTCATGATGATCCTCAAGAGCACTCCTGATTTCGAGGCCCGAATCGATGCCGGCGTACCGATGAACGAGGCGATCCACACCGAGATGTCTCGCTACAATACGGAGTTGGTACAGGCTGGCGCGCTCCTCGCCGGCGAGGGATTGCACACCTCCGCGCGTGGAGGCAAGGTGCGATTCCACGGTGACGGTCGCATCTCCGTGACCGATGGTCCGTTCACCGAGGCGAAGGAGATCATTGCCGGTTACTGGATCATTCAGGTGAAGTCGAAGGCCGAGGCGATCGAGTGGGCGAAGCGCATTCCCAATCCGGACCACGAGGACCATGAGGTCGAACTGCGACAGGTCCACGATTCGTCGGACGCGGTGACCTGACGCGTGGAAGGATCCGAGGTCCATCGCACCATCGAGGCGGTCTGGCGCATGGAATCGGCCCGGCTGATCGCCGGGCTCGCCCGCATCGTCCGCGATGTCGGCGTGGCCGAGGATCTCGCTCAGGACGCGTTGCTTGCCGCGCTCGATCAGTGGCCGGAGTCGGGCGTTCCCCGCAACCCGGGCGCCTGGCTCATGGCGAGCGCGAAGCATCGCGCGATCGACCACCTGCGTCGCGGGCAACGACACGAGCGCAAGCACGAAGAGCTGGGTCGCGACCTCGATGCGAACCAGGACGATGTGGTGCGGAAGCTTGACGATGCACTCGACGATCACGTGGGTGACGACCTCCTGCGCCTCGTGTTCGTGGCGTGCCACCCGGTGTTGTCGCCTGACGCGCGTGTCGCTCTGACCCTGCGCCTGCTTGGAGGCCTCACGACCGACGAGATCGCACGCGCGTTTCTCGTCCCGGAGTCCACCGTGGCCCAGCGCATCGTGCGCGCCAAGCGCACCTTATCCGAAGCGCGCGTGCCGTTCGAGGTGCCGCGCGGGCACGAGATGCTGGAGCGCACCGCTGCGGTGCTTGGCGTGATCTACCTGATCTTCAATGAGGGCTACGCCGCGACTGCCGGCGACGACTGGATGCGGCCGGCGCTGTGTGAAGATGCGCTGCGGCTGGGACGCATCCTGGCGGAGCTGATGCCCGCGGAGCCGGAGGTCCACGGCCTCGTCTCGCTCATGGAGATCCAGGCGTCGCGCATTCGGGCGCGCGTGGGCCCAGGCGGCGATCCGGTGCTGCTCCTCGACCAGGATCGGGCGAAGTGGGACCGCGTGCTCATCACGCGTGGTCTGACGGCCCTCGATCGCGCCGAGAAGCTGGGTGGCGCACTTGGGCCGTATGCCTTGCAGGCGGCCATCGCCGCCTGTCATGCCCGCGCGCTCGCTCCCGCCGACACGGACTGGGCCCGGATCACGGCGCTGTATGACGCGCTCTCGCAGCTGCAGCCCTCACCCATCGTGGAACTCAATCGTGCTGTTGCGGTCTCGATGGCGTTCGGGCCTGCGGCGGGGCTGGAGATCATCGATGCGCTGCTCGCGGAGCCGTCGCTCGCGAGGTATCACCTGCTGCCCAGCGTTCGAGGTGACCTGCTGCTCAAGCTGGGCCGTCGCGACGAAGCCCGTGGTGAGTTCTCGCGTGCCGCCTCGCTCGCCCGCAACGAACGTGAGCGACGTCTGCTGCTCGATCGCGTGGCCGCCCTCACCGGCGGAGCCTAACGCATCGCGAGGGCGTCGACCCGCCCGATGAGGCCTTCGCTGCCGAACGCACGTGCGATGGCGGGGAAGTCCGCGGAGGGGCCGCGCCAGCGCATGGCCTCCACGTCATCGAACACCGGCACGTCGGTGCGCAGCGTGGCGAGGCGCTTGAAGAGCAGGGCCGCTCCCCGCTGAGCGCCGAGGACGTCGTCGGGAAACTCCTCGATCGGGCCATGCCTTGCGATGAGCCGCGCCGCGGTCCTGGCGCCGATCCCGGCAATCCCGGGGTAGCCGTCGGCGGAGTCGCCAACCAGCGCGAGGTAGTCGGGAATGCGCAGCGGGTCGACGCCGAACTTCTCGCGCACACCGTCGGCCGTCCGAATGGCGCCGCTCCGCCGGTCCACTTGCACGACGCGATCCCCAAGCACGCACTGCGCGAGATCCTTGTCCGGGGTCCAGATGCACGTGCGCGTGACGCGAGCGTCGAGGGCCGCGCGATGGGCCGCGGCCGCGAGCGCGTCGTCGGCCTCGAACTCCACCATGGGCCATGTCAGGACGCCCATCGCGCTCAGGGCGTCTTCGAGCGGGTGGAACTGCGCAAAGAGCGCCGGATCGATGCCGTCGCCGGTCTTGTAGCCTGGCCACAGGTCGTTCCGAAACGACTCGATCACGTGGTCCGTCGCGACCCCAAGGTGGGTGGCGCCGTCTTCGAGCATCTTCGTGACGGTGCGCAGCACTCCCGCCGCCGCGGCCATCGAGCCGTCAAACTCGTTCCCCTTCCTGAGCCCGTAGAAGAGCCGGAAGAGCTCGTACGTGCCGTCGACCAGGTGAACGAGCATTGCAACGAGTGCGGAAGGGGCGCCGGAGCCAGGCATTTCGCGACCCGGGCGCAGAACACCAGCGCGGGGGGGGGGCGGCAATCACAGGGGGAAGGTAGTGTGCGATCCCCGTCCCGGACGGAAGACGCCAACATCAACTGTTGGACTGCGCGGTAGCTCGTCTCCTCCGCTCCCGGAGTGAAGGCGCTCCAACGGTCAATACTTAGATATTGACCTTAGTGTCAAAGGGCGGTAGAGTGCCGCTGCGAGGCCCCAACGGGAGATAGACGCGGCGTCTGCACCCTCTCCCCGGTCACGCTCGCGCCCCCGCTGTTCGAGTTCCCGATTTCCATTCTCGGTCTCCGGTCTCCGGTCTCCGGTCCAGCGTCTCGGGTTCCGGTCTCGGGTTCCGGTCTCGGGCTCCGAACTCCGGTCCCGGGTCCGATTCCCACGGCGCCCGGTGTGCCCATCTGGCGCGCGGCTCCAACGGCTCAGGTCGACTCGCCCGCGATGTCGAAACGGGACCTGCGGAAACGACGTATCAGTGGCACCCACCACGGACCCCCAATGTTCGATCTCCGCTACGCACTCCGCAGCCTGTCCCGCGCCCGCGGGTTCGCCATGGCCGTGGTGCTCACGCTCGGCCTCGGCATCGGCGCCAATACGGCCATCTTCAGCGTGGTCCGCGGCGTGTTGCTGCGGCCGCTGCCGCACCGCGATGGCGATCGGCTCGTGTACCTCCGCCAATCGGTGAGCGGACCTGGCGGCGAAAACATCCGGTTCTCCGTCCCCGAGATCCTCGACTTCCGAGATAACGCCAAGTCGCTCCAGGGCATCGCCGAGTATTCGGGCGTACAGCTCACGCTGCAGGGGGAACGCGATGCGGTACGTATGCAGGTGGGACTCGTGACCGGCAACTACTTCTCCGTCATGGGGCTCTCGCCGATCCTGGGTCGGCCCCTCAACGACGGTGACGACGGCACGGGCGTCCCGCCGGTGATCGTCCTGACGCACGACTACTGGCTGCGGCGCTTTGGCGGCGACAGCGGCATCGTCGGGAAGACCATCCGCGTGGACAATCGTGCGGTGGAAGTGGTGGGAGTGCTTCAGCCCGCCCCCACGTTCCCCGAGCGGATGGACGCGATCATGAACATGGTGATCAGCGAGCACCACACGAGCGCGATGATGGTGCATGGCCGCAGCCACCGCATGACCGACATGATCGCGCGCCTCGCGCCGGGCGCGACCATCGAGCAGGCCAGGACCGAGGCGGCGACGATCCGCAAGCGCGTGCAGGCGGAGTTCACCCAGGACTACGACCCGAACTCCAACTATCGGGTGACGGTGTCGCCCTTCCAGGAGGTGCTGGGAGAGCGCGCGCGGCTGACGCTCTACCTGCTCATGGGCGCTGCCGCCTTCGTCATGATCATCTCCGCGGCCAACGTGGCGAACCTCACGCTCATGCGCAGCGTGCGCCGCGAACATGAGCTGGTGGTGCGCGCCGCCCTGGGCTCTGGCGCGGCGAGGCTCCGCAAACTGCTGTTGGTGGAGAACCTCGTGTTGGCCGTGGGCGGCGCGCTGCTCGGGCTGCTGCTCGCCGCCGGGGGAGTGAAGCTGCTCATTGCATTCGCCGAGCGCTATTCGCCGCGTGCCAACGAGATTCGGGTGGATGGCATGGTGCTGGCGTTCACCCTGACCCTCACCCTCGTCGTCGCCGTGCTGCTTGCCTACGCGCCGCGGCTGGCCCGGGAGGGGAAGCTCGGTGGACTCATCGCGGCGGGCACCAACCGCTCCAGTGGTGACGGCCGTCGCCAGCGTCTGCAGCGCGTACTCGTGGTGGCGCAGGTGGCCGTGTCGGTCGTGCTGCTCGCGGGCGCGGGCCTGCTGACGCGCAGCATGCTGGAGCTGTCCGAAGTGAAAACCGGTCTCACGACCGAGAAGGTGCTCACGCTCGACGTCCCGCTCTTCGGCGGTGCCCGGTCCGATGACGACATCAAGCAGCTGTACTCGCGCATGCAGCAGGAGCTCTCGACCATTCCGGGCGTCAGCAAGGTGGCGATGGGTTCGGTCGGTCCGCTGCGTACCGCGGGCATCCTGCTCGATGTGAAGGGGGAAGGGCACACACTCGCCGCGGGCGAGGCCGTGCCGCGGGCTGATTTCCGTACCGCGGGCACAGACTACTTCAGGGCCTCGGGCATCCCGCTGCTCAGCGGCCGCGAGTTCCAGAGCACCGACCGTAAGGGATCGGGGCTCGTCGTGATCATCAACAAGACGCTGGCCGATCTGCTGTTCCCCGGGCGCGACGCAGTCGGTCAGCGCGTTGCGTGGACCGGTGATGTGTTGCGCTTCATCGGCATCAGCGGTGATTGGCGGACCGTGGTCGGCGTGGTGGGTGACACGAAGGACGGTGGTCTCGACGCCGCGCCTGCCGCGACGGTGTTTCAGCCGTTCGAGCAGGAGCCGGCGTTCAGCGGCACGATGGTCCTTCGGGCCGAGCAGGATCCGGCCATGCTGGCGGCCACGGCGACCAGCATCGTCCGCAAGATCGTGCCGAACGACCCGATCGAGAATGTCCTGTCGATCTCGCAGCTGAACGAACGCAGTGTGGCCCCGCGTCGCCTCAACGCCACGCTGGTGTCGTCGTTCGGCGCGCTGGCCGTGATCATCGCTGCGGTCGGAATCGCCGGCGTCCTTGCGTTCTCGGTCAGTGCGCGTACCAACGAGATCGGCATTCGGATGAGCCTTGGCGCGGACAGGGGGCGCGTGCAGCGGATGGTGCTGCAGGAGGGTGGCGTCCTGCTCGGCGCCGGGCTCGTCATCGGCGTGATTGGCGCGATCTTCACGACGCGGCTGATCCGCGGCCTGTTGTTCGGCGTGACGCCGAACGATCCGATCACCCTGGGGAGTGTGGCGCTGACGATGCTGGCGGTGGGCGTCGCGGCGTGCTGGCTGCCGGCGTTGCGCGCCGCGAGCATCGATCCGGCCGTCGCGATTCGCGCGCGTTAGGCGCGCCGTCGTGTGCGCCGTCGCGTGCGGCTGTGCCCCGCTACCACGCGGGCGCCTGCGCCCCGCTACCAGTCGCGTGCGCCCCGCTGCCACGCGGGCGGCTGCGCCTGGCCACTGCGTGGGCCTCGCGGATGGCCGCACACGCATGAATCCATGGGCCGCGCTCGACCCCGGGCCAGACACGCGCCGCGAGGCGCTCACCGTGGTCAGATCCGCCTCCTGACCATAGGCGGAACCGTGGATCGCCCCTGAGGGAATCCTGAAATGCCGCTGGCGCGCGACCGGCTGCATATTCCGGAGGCCTCCTCCCTCACGATCATGCTGCGTCGCGTTGCCTTCGTCCTTCTCGCCGTCAGCCTCGTCTCCCTGGACGCGGCCGCCCAGGGTGCCTCCTCGCCGTTCGCCGAACTGCGCTGGCGCCACATCGGCCCGTTCCGCGGCGGTCGCATCAAGGCGGCGACCGGCGTGCCCCAGCGCCCCAACACGTTCTACTTTGCCGCGGTCAATGGCGGCGTCTGGCGCTCCACGGACTACGGCCGCACCTGGGATCCCATCTTCGACGGCCAGTCCACGGGGTCGGTCGGCGCGATCGCAGTGGCGCCATCCAATCCCGACATCATCTATGTCGGATCCGGTGAGGGACTGCAGCGCCCCGACCTCTCCACCGGCAACGGCATCTACAAGAGCGTCGACAACGGCGCCACCTGGCAGCACCTCGGCCTGCGCGACGGGCAACAGATTCCGCAAATCGTCGTCGACCCGCGCAATCCAGATCGTCTCTTCGTCGCCGTGCTTGGTCACCCGTACGGTCCCAACGAAGAACGCGGGCTGTACCGCTCCCTCGATGGCGGCCGAACCTTCCGCAAGGTCCTCGGCAAAGACGAGAATACCGGCGCCATCGATGTCGTCATGGCGCCGGACGATCCCAACACGCTCTACGCCGCCCTGTGGGAAGCGCGACAGGGTCCGTGGGAGAACGGCGTCTGGCAGGGCAGTGGCACCGGCCTCTTCAAGAGCACCGACGGCGGCGAAACCTGGCAACGCATCATGAATGGCCTGCCGACGTTCGAAGCCGATGGGCTCGGGCGCATCGGCATCGCGGTCGCTCCAAGTCGCCCCTCACGCCTGTTCGTAACCGTCGACGCCGGGCAGAAGAGCGGCATCTATCGCTCTGACGACGCCGGCGCCTCGTGGAACAAGACGTCGACCGATGCGCGGGTGCACAACCGCGGTTCTGACTTCGCCGAGGTGAAGGTCCACCCAAAGAATCCGGACATCGTGTTCTCGGGCAGCATCGTCACGTGGAAGTCGACCGACGCGGGCGTGACCTGGGAGATGATCCGCGGCGCCCCCGGCGGCGACGACTACCATCGCATCTGGATCAACCCGGACACGCCTGACGTGATGCTGATCGCCGCCGACCAGGGCGCGATCGTGACGGTCAACGGCGGAAAGACGTGGAGCAGCTGGTACAACCAACCGACCGCACAGTTCTATCACGTCACGGCCGACAACTCGTGGCCCTACCGCGTCTGCGGGGGCCAGCAGGAGTCGGGCTCGGCGTGCGTCCAAAGCCGCGGGAACGACGGGCAGATCACCTTCCGTGAGTGGCGGCCCGTTGGCGTGGAGGAGTACGGCTACGTAGCTCCGGACCCGCTGGACCCGAACATCATGTACGGCGGCAAGGTCACGCGATTCGACTACCGCACCGGTCAAACGCAGAATGTGTCGCCAAAGCCGTTCCGTGACCCCAACTATCGAATGTTGCGCACGGCGCCGATCCTCTTTTCCCCGGTCAACCCGCGCAAGTTGTACTTCGGCGCCAATACCATCTGGGAGACGATCGACGGCGCGAACAGCTGGCGAGAGATCTCGCCGGACCTCACGCGCAAGGATTCCGTGGTCCCGGCCAGCGTCGGCAAATACGCCAACGAGCGTTCGGCGCGCGCCCGTCACCCCGGCGTGGTCTATACCATCGCCCCGAGCTACCTCAGGGAGAACATCCTCTGGGCGGGAAGCGACGATGGCCTCATCCACGTGACCTTCAACGGCGGTCGCACCTGGCGCGATGTCACGCCGCCGCAGCTGGTCCCGTGGGCCAAGGTGTCGCTGATGGACGCTTCGCACTTCGATACGCTCACCGCCTACGCTGCCATCAACACGCTGCGCCTCGACGATCTGCGACCGTACATCTACCGCACGCGCGACGGCGGCCGAACGTGGACGTCCATCGTGACGGGCATCGACAGTGGTGCAACGATCAACGTGGTGCGCGAAGATCCCAGGCGACGCGGACTCCTCTTCGCCGGGTCCGAAACGAAGGTCTGGGTGTCGTTCGATGATGGTGATCACTGGCAGTCGCTGCAGGTGAACATGCCGGCTACCTCGATCCGCGATCTGGTCATCAAGGACGACGACCTCATCGCCGGGACGCATGGGCGTGGCATCTGGATCCTCGACGACATCGCCGCGTTGCGCGAGATGGCCGACGCGCCGCTGCAGAAGGCGGTGCATCTGTTCAAGCCGTCGTTGGCGACGCGGGTGCGCTACTCGATGTACACGGACACGCCCCTTCCTCCGGACGAGCCGCGGGCGCCAAATCCGCCGGATGGCGTGAGCATTCACTACAGCCTTCGCTCCGCGGCCAACGACCTCACGCTCGAGATCATCGACGCTGGCGGGCGACTGGTGCGGAAGTACGTCAAGGGCGTGAACCCTGAGCCTGAACCGAGCGACCAGGGCCACTGGCCCGAGTGGTGGATCCGGCCGTTCCCCGTGCTCGATGCCGGACCGGGGCTGCATCGCTTCGTTTGGGATCTGCGCTACCCGCGCCCGAACGCGGCGTCGTTCTCCTACCCGATCAGCGCGATTCCGGGCCAGACGGTTCCCGAGCCGCTGGGGCCGTTTGTCCCACCCGGCCGCTACACCGTCCGGCTGACGGTGGACGGGCAGGTGCTGACACATGCGCTCACGGTGCGCATGGATCCGAGAGTGCGCACGTCGCCTGCGGACATTCGCGTGCAAGGGACGCTCGCCTGGCGACTCTGGGACGGCGTGAATCGCGCCGCCGAGGGGATCACACGTGCCCGCGAGCTCGCGCGCACGGCCCGCAGCGCCGGCGACAGCACGCGGGCGGCGACGCTCGACCGCCTGGCGGGCAGCGGTGGCGGTGGCGGCTTCGGAGGTGGAGGTGGCGGTCCGACCACGCTCACCAGCCTGCGCAACAACCTCACCTCGCTGATGCAGACCGTGGACGAGGCCGATCGCCTCCCCACGCTCAGCGTCCGCACGGCCTCCACGCGATTGCTCGCCCAACTGGACGGGCTGCTCGCGCAGGTGGGCAACCGGCGTTAGGCAGTGCGGCGGGGAGACCGGTAGTCAGTCGTGGGCGCTGACGCGCGGCCAGGGGACGGGACGATGGCGCCCGGGGCGCCGGGGATTCCGCCGCGCTGGACGTCGAGTGCGAAATGCGGCGTCGGCACGGCGCGGTCAGCTGCAAGCCCCCTCTGGTTCACGATCAGCCACGGTATCCTCAACGAGATCTACTACCCTCGGGTCGACAGTGCCTGCACGCGCGACTTCGGGCTGATCGTCACCGGGCCGGGTGGTGCCTTCACCGAGGAGAAGCGCGGCGCGCAGCATGCGATCGTCGCGCTGGAGCCCGGCGTGCCGGGCTACCGCATGACGAATGAAGCGCTGAACGGCGCCTGGCGGATCACGAAGCGCATCGTGAGCGACACCGAGCGTCCCTGTCTGTTGCAGGAGGTCACGTTCACGGCGCTTCAGGGCAAGGTCTCCGACTACCACGTGTACGGTCTGCTCGCGCCCCACCTCGTGAATGCCGGCGCCGGCAACACCGCCTGGGTCGGTGACCACGAGGGCGTTCCGATGCTCTTTGCCACCGGCCGCGGTACCACGCTCGCCATGGCGTGCTCGCTGCCGTGGCGCGGTCGCTCGGTGGGCTACGTCGGTGTGTCCGACGGCTGGCAGCAGCTGCGAAACACGGGCCGCCTGCTCCCCGAGCATGCGCGCGCCGAAGAAGGCAACGTGGCCATCACCGGCGAGCTCGGATTCTCGATGGACGCCGGCACGGCGGTGTTGGTGGTGGGGTTTGGCGCTGATGCTCAGGAAGCCGCGTCGCGCGCGCTCGCATCGCTCGCGCGCGGGTTCGACGTGGCGGCCGACGCCTATGTCGATTCGTGGCGCGCCTGGCAGCAGAGCCTCGTGCCACTCGACCGGGCGAGACCATGTCCCTCCGGCCTCGAGCCCTATCGCGTGTCGACAGCGGTCCTGGCCGCCCACACCTCGTCGTCGCCTCCGGGCGCGGCCGTGGCCAGTCTCTCGGTGCCGTGGGGATTCTCCAAGGGCGACGACGATCTCGGTGGGTACCACCTCGTGTGGCCTCGCGACCTGGTCGAGACCGCCGGGGGATTCCTCGCCGCTGGTGCATCCGACGAAGCGCTCGACATCCTTGCCTACCTGCGCAGCATCCAGCAACCCGATGGGCACTGGCCGCAGAATGCGTGGCTCGACGGAACCGCATACTGGCACGGCGTGCAGATGGACGAATGCGCCTTCCCGATTCTTCTCGCCGATGCCCTGCGTCGCTGCGGTCATCTGCCGACGGAGCGGCTGGCCGCGTTCATGCCGATGATCGAAAAGGCAGCCGGCTATGTGGTGCGCAACGGCCCGGTCACGGGCGAAGATCGATGGGAAGAGGATGCCGGCTACAGTCCGTTCACACTGGCTGTGGAAATCGCCGCCCTCCTCGCCGCGGCGGACATGTACGAAGTGTTCGATGACGCGGAGTCCGCGAAGTACCTGCGCGAGACGGCCGACTGCTGGAACGACCAGATCGAACAGTGGACGTACGTCGAGCACACCGACCTCGCCGCCAGATACGGCGTCGACGGCTACTACATTCGCATCGGCGCGCCAGACACCGCCGAGGCGACGTCGCCAAAGGACGGCTACGTGCCGATCAAGAATCGGCCGCCAGGCAATTCGCGTCTGCCCGCCCGTCACGTGGTCAGCCCTGACGCGCTGGCGCTGGTGCGCTTTGGCCTGCGGGACGCCAGTGATCCACGCATGCTTGCCACGGTAAAGGTGATCGATGGCCTGTTGCGACGTGAGCTTCCGCAGGGGTCGCTCTGGTACCGCTACACCGACGACGGCTACGGTGAACACGAGGACGGGGCGCCTTTCGATGGCGTTGGCGTTGGCCGGCCGTGGCCGTTGCTCGCCGGCGAACGTGCGCACTACGAACTGGCAGCCGGCCGGCGTGCCAGCGCCGAACTTCTTCTGGCTGCGCTCGAAGGCTCAGCGAACGAAGGCGGACTCATTCCCGAGCAGGTATGGGATGGACCAGAGCTTCCACAGCGGGAACTGCATTTCGGGCGCCCGTCGGGCAGCGCGATGCCGCTCGTGTGGGCGCACGCGGAGCACATCAAGCTGTGCCGATCGCTGCGTGATGGCGTGGTCTTCGACATGCCGCCGCAAGGCGTCGACCGCTACATCCGCCGCGGCACCACGGCATCGTTTCGCACATGGCGATTCAACCACAAGCTCGCCGCGATGCCCGCCGGCAAGCTGCTGCGCGTGGAGCTGCCCACCCGTGCCATGGTGCACTGGAGCACGGATGAGTGGGCAACCACCCATGACAGTGAAACGCGCGAGCGCCCCTTTGGCACGCACGTGATCGATCTGCCCGTCGCCGGGGCGCGCGCCGCCACCACGGTGCGCTTTACGTTCTACTGGCTCGACGCCGCTCGCTGGGAGAACCGTGACTACGCCGTGGTGCTTGTGTCGCCGACAGCGCCGACGCACTGACGCATGCACGTCGTCCTCGTTCACCCGGAGATTCACTGGAACACCGGCAACGCGGGGCGCACCTGTCTGGCCGTCGGTGCCGCGATGCACCTCATCGAACCGCTCGGTTTTTCCCTGTCAGACCGTGAGGTGAAGCGCGCGGGCCTCGACTACTGGGAGCACATCGACCTCCGCGTCTGGCCGTCGTGGGACGCGTTCGAGCTCGAGCTGCCGCGCCTCGGCGCGCCGTGGTTCTTCTCGACAAGGGCGCCACGCGTGCTCTGGGACGCGCCACTTGGCGCGGGCGAGGACGCTGTCCTGATCTTTGGTCGCGAGACCGGCGGGCTCCCTGATAGCCTGCATCAGCGTTTCGCCGACCGCTTCCTCGCCATGCCCATCCTGTCGCCGAGGGTCCGCTCGCTCAACCTCTCGACCAGCGTCGCGATCGCGGCGTACGAAGTTCTCCGTCAGCAGCGCCTCGCCGGCGTTCGCCAGGCGCCACGCGGATCCTGACGCTCAGTCCCAGTCTCGCGATCGCCGGTCCGCCTTTCGCCTCGATGCCTTCTTCTTGTCATCGAGCCGCGCCTGCTTCGACGCACGACTCGGCTTCGTGGCCTTGCGGGTTCGGGGGACGATCAGCGCGTTCCGCACGAGCGCAGCAAGCCGCGACTCGGCGAGCTCGCGATTCTGCCGCTGGCTGCGTGTGTCGCTGGCCACCACGCGGAGCACCCCCTGGCCATCAAGGCGGCTCGCCAGCTTCACGGCCACCCGCGCGCGCTCCTCGCCGGTGAGCACGCGCGAGGTGCCGGGAGTCCAGGCAACCTCGATCCTGGTGGACGACGTATTCACGTGCTGCCCACCCGCGCCGCCCGCTCGTGAAGCACGAATCACGAGCTCGTCGCCGGGGATGCTCCGCGTGTCGTCGATGGCGAGGTGTACTGAAGCGGCGTCGTCAGGCATGCCGAAGGCGGGGACCGGCTAAGCCTACACCAGGCCGTGACTTGGAGGCAGCCCCCCGCCTGTGCGTGGGCGCGGCCTGAGTCCTCGCGAGCGGCACGCGTTGATTACCCGGAGGCGTCGCCGTCGTCAAAGAGTGTGGCACTTTGCACCACCGCATTCCGCGGCCGGGCTGGCAAAGTGCAAGGCGCTCCAGACCAATCGTGCTCCCCGACCGCAACGCCCCTTCGCTCGGCTTCGTCGAGCCTCAGCCTGTCGTCCGCTGGGTCTACATCGGACGGCTGGCGTCGGTCGGCGCCATCTACCTCGCCGCCATCTTCGCCTGGCAGAACGCGGAAAAGGTCGACACGCTGATCACGTCGCTGCTGATGACGTGTGCGCTCGCCTTCACCGTGATTTCCGCGACGTACTCCGAGATCTATCGGCGCCCGCTCACCGCGATGTTCCTCGGTGCCCAGGCGGTGTTCGACCTCGTGGCCGTCACGACGATCGTGCACGTGATCGGCGAAGGCGCGACGCAGGTTGCCGCGCTCTACATCCTCGTCATCGCGTATGCATCGCTCCTGCTCTCGACGGGGCGATCGCTGGTCGTCGCCGCGTTGGGGTGCGCACTCTACTTCACCGAAGTGCTGGTGTGGTCCCCGATCACGAACAACATCGGGCTCTGGCTGCAGCTTTCGATCTTCGCGGCGGTGGCCCTGACGTCGGGCTACATCGGTGCGCGGCTCCGCGAAGCACGCGCCGGGACCGAAGAGCTGGTCGCCCAGCTCAACAAGGCACGACTGCAGGCCAGCGACATCCTCCGGAACATCCGCAGCGGTATCGTCACCGTCGACGCGGGCGGGATCCTGCTCTACGCCAACCCGGCCGCGTCATCGCTCCTCGGTCTCGACCTCGACCCGCTGCTGGGCACGCGTGTGATCGAGCCCATCGAACGGGTCTCGCCCGTCCTTGCGCGTTCGCTCGAGCGCGCTGCGGTGGATCGGGTGCGCGCCACGCGCGCCGAGGGCACGGTGACGAACTCCGTGCGCTCGTTCCCCATCGGGCTCAACACCACCACCACCGCGAGCATGACCGCGGAGCCCGACGCCGAGGAAACGGCGACGGCGATCTTTCAGGACATCTCGGACCAGAAGCGGCTCGACTCGTTGCACATGCGCGCCGAGCGCCTCGAGGCGGTCGCGGAACTGAGTGCGTCCCTGGCACACGAGATCAAGAACCCGCTGGCCGCGGTGCGGTCAGCGGTGGAGCAGCTGGGGCGATCGCATCGGGCCACGCTCGACGAGCAGACGCTCACGGGCCTGATCGTCAGGGAGTCGGACCGGCTGTCGCGCCTGCTGAACGAGTTCCTCGACTTCGCGCGTGTACGCGTAACGCGCATTGGCCCCGTCGATCTTACCGCGGTTGCCCGCGACGCCACGGGGCTGGTCGCGGCGCACCCGGATCGTCCGGATGGCGTCGCCGTGGGCGCGAGCGTTCCCGACGCGCCGGTGATCGTCGAGGGCGACGAAGACCTGCTGCACCGCGCGGTCTTCAACCTCGCGCTGAACGCCGTGCAGGCGTCGCGGGGCACGGGTCGCGTCTCGGTGGAACTCGCGCCCCTCACGTCCAGCGATGCGCCGGCCGGCCTGTCGTTCGACAGCGGCGGCGTGGCGCTGCGGGTCTCCGACGAAGGGCCGGGCATTCCCGAGGAAATCCGTGACCGGCTCTTCGACCCCTTCTTCACGACGAAGCCCGGAGGGTCGGGCCTCGGCCTGTCGGTCGTGCACCGCGCGATCGAGGCACACAAGGGCTTCGTCTTCGTCGATTCCGATCCGCGCGGCACGCGCGTGACCGTCCTGCTTCCCACTTACCAGGCTGACCCGGGAGATTCCCTGTGAGCGTTTCCACCCCAGGCGGACCCAGCGTCCTCGTCGTCGATGACGAGGCCGGCATCCTCGACTCCCTCCGCATCCTGCTCAAGAATGAAGGGTTCACGCCACACGTCGCGTTAGGCGGCCGGCAGGGACTCGAGCAGATCGAGGCGCTCGCGCCCGATGTCGTGCTGAGCGACATCCGCATGCCGGCCGTGGGCGGTCTCGAGATCCTGAGCGCGGCCCGCGAAAAGGACCCCGATACGCCCGTTATCCTGATGACCGCCCAGGCCACGCTGCAGTCGGCGATGCAGGCAGTGAATGACGGCGCCTACTACTACATCCAGAAGCCGTTCCGCAACGACGAGCTGCTGGCCATCCTGCGTCGCGCAACGGAACACAAGCATCTGCGCGCCGAGAACAAGGTGCTCAAGCAGGAGATGCGCCGCCGGGAGAAGTCGGGAGCGCAACGTCCGGTCGGACGCAGCCGCCCGTGGACCGACGTCCTGCGCCTCGCCGAGACCGTTGCGCCCACCGAGTCGACGGTGCTCATCACCGGTGAGTCGGGCTCGGGCAAGGAAGTCATTGCCCGCTACGTCCACGACCTGTCCGCGCGCACCGAAGGACCGTTCCTCTCCATCAACTGCGGCGCGTTGCCCGAGAGCCTTCTCGAGAGCGAACTGTTCGGCCACGTGAAGGGCGCGTTCACCGGCGCCGTCAAGGACAAGAGCGGGCTCTTCTCCGCGGCGGCCAGGGGCACGTTCTTCCTCGACGAGATCGGTGAAACGACCCCGGCCACGCAGGTGAAGCTTCTGCGCGTCCTTCAGCACCGCGAGGTCATTCCCGTCGGCGCAACCGATGCTCAGCCCATTGACACGCGCCTCATCGCCGCCACCAACCGCGACCTCGAAGACGAGATCCGCCGCGGCGGCTTTCGACGGGACCTGTTCTATCGGCTCAACGTCATCGCGATCCACCTCCCGTCGCTCCGTGAGCGCAAGGACGATATCCCGCTGCTCGCCGAGTCCTTCCTCGCGCGTCAGGCGCAGGTACGCGGACAGGACCCCAAGTCGCTCGCCGAGGACGCGCTCGATGCGCTGATGAGGTACTCGTGGCCGGGCAACGTGCGTGAGCTGGAGAACGCGCTGGAGCGTGCCGTCATCCTCACCTCGGGCAACACCGTCGAGGTCGCGAGCCTCCCGGAGAAGATCGTCTCGCACACGCCGGAACGCGTCGTGGAGCAGCGCGCCACGCCCAACCCCACGCTCGACACCATCGAGCGCGCCTACATCATGTGGGTCCTGCAGTCCGAGGGCGGCAACAAGACGCGCGCCGCCGAGACACTCGGCATCGACCCGTCGACGCTCCACCGCAAGCTGCAGCGCTTTGGGGGAGAGGCGTGAACGCTGGCGCGGCCGCGCTGGGGGATCACATGGCAGCGTCGGATGAGCGCGCGCGGGTCGATGTCCGCGTCGCGCTCCCGCTCGTGCTGGCCCTCGCGACCGCGGTCAGTGTCGTACTCTCCATCGGCCCGTGGCCGGTCGGCGTGTTCCAGGACGACGGGATCTACGCCATCCTCGCCCGCTCCCTCGCCGAGGGCGAGGGCTACCGATACCTGAACCTTCCGGGCGCGCCGTGGGCCACGCACTACCCACCGGGCTACCCGGTGCTCCTCGCCATCCTGTGGAGGATCGCGCCGCCGTTCCCGGAGAGCGTGGTCGTCTTCAAACTCGCAAACGCGGGCCTGCTCGGCATCGCCACCGTCGGGACATGGGTGCTCACCGGTCGTGCCGGCCTCGGTACCGCGGCGCGTGCCCTTACCACCCTGCTGTTCACCACCTGCGCCCCGCTGGTGCTGCTCGGCGTGATGGTCCTGTCGGAGCCCCTGTTCCTCGCGATGCTGTTTCCGGCGCTGCTGCTCGCCGAGCGCGTGGTGGATCGTGGAACGTGGCGCGACGCCCTTGCTGCAGGCGCGATGGCTGGCGCGGTCGGGCTCGTTCGAACGCTGGGCGCGTGTCTGGTGCCGGGGCTCGTGCTCGTCCTGCTCGTCAGGCGGCGCTGGTCCGCGGCCGCGGGCGCACTCGTTGGTGCCGCGCTGGTGCTCGCGCCCTGGCACATCTGGACCGCAACCCACGCCGGCGGCGTTCCCGTCGTCCTCGCCGGCAAGTACGGCAGCTACGGCGCGTGGTTCGGCGACGCTGCGCGTGCGGAGGGCGCGAGCTGGATGATCGAGGTCGTGCTGGCCAACGCCAGGCAGCTCGTCAGCGAGACGTGGGCGCACACGAGCACCGCGCTCCTTTCGCCCGTTGCGCGCGTCGCTGCTACCCTGGGCGTCGCCATCCTGCTGGTTACCGGTGCGCGGATCGGGATGCGTCGCCTGCCTGTGACGACGGTGTTCACCTTCGGCTACCTCGTGGTGGTGCTTGCGTGGCCGTTCGCGCCCGCGCGCTTCCTCTGGGGCATCTGGCCCGTGATCGGCGTGCTCCTCGGACTGGGAGCGCATGCCATTGGCGGCGCGGCGTCGAGATCCATCCGCGTTCCGGCTAGCGTCCTCGTCGTCGCGCTCGTCGTCGGATACACGCGATTCAACCTGCAGGCGCTGCAGGCCGGCTGGTGGTCACAGGTACAGGCAAACGTCGCGCAGCGCGCGAGGCCGCTCGCGGAGTGGGTGCGCGCGAACACGCGCCCCGGCGACGTGCTCGCGACTGACGACGACGCGCTCATGTACCTCTACACCGGGCGACGCACGGTACCGATCAGCGCGTTCACGGCGCAGGAGCACCTCACGCCACAGTCGGCCGCCGTTGCCACGCAGCGACTGCGAGAGATCCTCGCCGCGTACAAGGTCGACCACGTCATCGCGACGACGGCGTACGGAAAGACCGCCGCGCGGGCGCTCGCCAGTGCTCCGGCGCCCGCGCTGGTAGCGGTGGCCGCGGTGCAGGGCGGGGATGTGTATGTCACCGCGCCAGCGCGATGAGCGCCGCGCTCCCGGCCAGTCCCTTCGCTGCCCGTTCCGCGTCGCTGGCCGTCGCGCTCGTGGCCACGATGGCCTACGCCAACGCGTGGCGCAACGGCTTCGTCCTCGATGATCCGGGCATCATCCTCCACAACCCGCTGGTGCAGGATCCGGCGACCGCGTGGCGCGCGTTCGTCCAGCCCTACTGGCCGTCGGCCGTGGGGGGAGGGCAGTATCGCCCGTTAGGCATCGTCTCGTTTGCGCTCGACCATGCGATCGCGGGCAATCGTGCGGCGTGGTTCCATGTCGTGAACGTTGCGTGGCACGCCGCCGTGGTCGTGCTTGTCCACCGCCTGGCTCTGACGTGCATGGCGCCAGCATTCGCCGTGCTCGCGGCGGTGATCTTCGCCGTGCATCCCGTCCACGTGGAGGCTGTGGCCAACGTCGTTGGCCGGCTCGAGCTGATGGCTGCCGCATTCGGGGTGGGCGCCGTGCTTGCACATCGCCGGGCTTCCCTTGCGGCGGTTCCACTGTTCGCCGCGGCGCTCGCCTCCAAGGAGAGCGCGATCATGGTCCCGTTCCTCGCGCTGCTCGTCGATCGGCTGGGAACACCGGACTGGCGGCGCGCGCTTCGCGAACGCGCTCGACTGTACGGAGCGTACGCTGCCGTTGCTGCGGCCTGGGTGCTCCTCATGCGCTACGCACTCGCCGGCACACCATGGCACGTCACGTCCGCGGTCTTCCTCGATCACGATGCGTCGACGCGGCTCCTGACCGTACTGAGTATCGTTCCGCACTATGTGCGCCTGCTGGTCGTGCCGACCCGACTTTCCTCGGACTATGAGCCGGACGTGATCGTGACCGCGTCTTCGATCACGCCAGCCGTGCTGCTGGGCGCAGGCGTCGTCGTCGCGTTCCTCGTGTGTCTCGCACTCACATGGCGGCGCTGGCCCGCGCTCGCGCTGGGGCTCGCGTGGATTGTGGTCGCGCTCGCACCCGCGTCCAACGTGCTGTTCCCCACCGGCGTGGCGCTCGCCGAGCGAACGTTGTACTTGCCGAGTGTTGGACTGGCGCTGGTCGTCGGTGTGATGGCGGAGAAGGTGCCGCCGGCGCGACAGCGCCCGACGGTCGCACTGCTGTGCGCTGTCCTGATCGGATTGGCGTCGATCACATGGCAGCGCACGCCGACGTGGCGCGATGCCCGCACCCACGCCATTGCGCTCGTTACCCAGCACCCGGAGTCCTACCGCGGCCACTGGGTCGCGGCGCGCGCCATGCGCGCGGCGAACGACGTCAGCGCCGCGGACCGCGAGTTCACCATCGCCCGGCGGATCTACGACCGGGATGCCACGCTGCTTCGCGAGGCGGGTGCGCTGGCGCTCGAGCTCGGCCGACACGATGAGGGTCAGCGCCTGATCGAGTCGGCAACCGCGATCGAGCAGGAGCGAAAGTCGCGATGACGCCGTCTGACGTCGGGTCGACCGCAGCAGAAACACGCCGCATGTGGAGCGCGCGCCTGGCGCGCGTCCCTTTGCCATCAGAGAAACTGACGATGGTGCTGCTCGCCGTCCTGGTACTCGGCGTCGCGATCCTCACCGTCACTCCGTGGCCAGTCGGCGCGTTCCAGGACGATGCGATGTACACCGTACTCGCCAAGTCTCTTGCGGAGGGGAAGGGCTACCGCTTCCTCAATCTGCCAGGAGAGCCTAACGCAACCCACTTTCCGCCCGGCTACCCGCTGCTCCTGGCCGGTCTCTGGAAGCTCTGGCCATCGTTCCCCGACAACATCGTTCTCTTCAAGTTTGTCAACGCGGGCCTGCTCGCGGCCGCGGCGCTCGGCGCCTTTCGGTATGCGCGGCAACGGTTCGCGGCACCGGTCACGGTGGCCGCCGCCGTCGCCATCATCGGTACGCTCTCCATCGTGGTCCTGCTCGTCACCGGCGTCGTGATGTCGGAGCCCATGTTCCTTGCTCTGCTGTTCCCCACGCTGCTCCGGGCTGAACGCGCGGCAGAGACCGGACGTGCGAGGGACGCCGCGGTCGCCGGCGCACTGCTGGGCGCGCTCGCCCTCGTTCGCACCATCGGGGTGTTCGCGGTCCCTGCCGCCGGGCTGGTCATGCTGTGGCGCCGACGCTGGGCGGGCGCCCTGACCCTGGGCGCCGTGGCCCTTGCCGTTCTGACGCCCTGGCAGCTCTGGGTCGGGGCGCACCAGCACGAGGTCGCTCCCGTCCTGGTCGGCAAGTTCGGGTCGTACGGGGGCTGGCTTGTCGAGGGCTACCGCCTTGGCGGCGCGGAGTTTGCGCTCGCTGTCCTGCGCCGGAACGCCACCGAGCTCGAGGCCATGCTGAGCTACTACTTCCTCCCGGTGGTGGCGCGGTGGCCGCGCGCGGTGGTCATGGCGATCGTCCTGTCGTTCGCGCTCCTGGGAATGAAACGATTCCTGCGCGTTGCCCCGGTATCCCTGCTGTTTCTGGTCTTCTATACGTTGGTCATCATGGCCTGGCCCTTCGAACCTGCCCGATTCGTGCTTGCCGTGTGGCCACTTTGGCCGCTCCTCGTGGGCAGCGGCGTGCTCGCCGTCTGGCACTCAGCGGCGAGGTTACCCGCAGGCCCCGTTTCCACAGGTGCTATCGTGGCACTCGCCTTGGCCGTGGCGGCCTTTGTGGGCGGGTCAGGCTGGTACAATGCGATGGGCTACTCCCGAAAATGGTGGGTCTCTGTCCAGCGGGATGCCGGCAAACGCGCTCGGCCCATCGTCGAGTGGGCGGCTCGGTATACAGACTCCACCGACGTCCTCTCCACCGAAGACGACCTCATCGTCTACCTGTACGCCCACCGAAAGGCCGTTCCAACATCCACGTTCCGGCCCGCTCAGCGGCTCGCGCCCCTCACCGACGCTCAAGATGCAACGGTGGCGCGGGAGATCTTCGCCGCGTACCGTCCTGCCTGGTTCATCGTCGGATCACAGCAAGGAGTCCGAACCGCGTCGACCCTCGCCTCGGGGCCGGATTCCATGCTCACCTTCGTCGGTCGCACCCCCGACGTCCTGATCTACCAACGCACGACACCATGACCATGTCCCCTGCGCCCACCCTGGGCTTCACGGAAGGCAGCACGCCGCGCATGCGCGGCCGCACGCCGATTGCCGCCGATGAACTCGTGCTGTCGGTGCTCATTCCCGTCTACAACGAGAAGAACACCATCCGGCTGATCCTTGACCAGGTGCACGCGGTGCCGGTGCGCAAGCAGGTCATCTGCGTCAACGACTGCTCGACCGATGGCACCACACAGATCCTCGACCAGCTGCGCGACGAGGGCCTGATCGACGTCCTCATCCACCAGCCCGTCAACCGCGGCAAGGGGTTCGCCATCCGCACGGCGCTGCAGGCAAGCACGGGCAACGTGGTCATCGTCCAGGACGCGGATCTCGAGTACGACCCGGCAGACTGGCCGCAACTGCTCGAGCCGATCATCGATGGCAAGGCGGACGCGGTCTTCGGCTCGCGCTTCCTCAGCGGGCCGCACCGTGTGCTGTACTACTGGCATTCGGTCGGCAACATGCTGCTCACGCTCACGAGCAACATGTTCACGAACCTGAACCTCACCGACATGGAGACCTGCTACAAGGCGATCCGCGGCGAGGTGGCGCGCTCCCTGACGTTGACGTCGGATCGCTTCGGGTTCGAACCCGAGGTCACGGCGCGCTTGTCGGCCGCGCGCGTCCGCATCTATGAGGTGCCGATCTCGTATTCGGGACGCACTTACGCCGAAGGCAAGAAGATCAACTGGAAGGATGGCGTGGCCGCCTTCTGGCACATCGTGCGCTTCAACCTGTTCCCGCCCAGGTAGGGCGCGAGAGCGAGTGCGTCGGCGGGACGTCGCGCCACTCGCAGAGATCGGTCATTTCGCTCGAAGTCGCACCATGCGCGTGGTGTCTTCTGCCCACGTGTCCTTTGGGCACCTCGTCGAGCGTGCCTTCGATCGCTCGTCGCGATCGGCGACTCGGTGCGCCGCATCACAAAGCGGAAAAGCAGCCCGCACAGCGAGTTACCTCGATTCCGCGCCGAGCGTCCTGAGGGTGCCTGAGACAGGTCGGCGGGTTCGATCGGGCACGTGAGGCATGAGGGTGGTGAGGGGAGCCACGACGGGGTTGGGCGTGTGGCAGACTGCAAGACAGCGCGCAAATCGGCACCTCGCTCGCGGTCTGCTGGCAGTCCAACGAAACGTCCAAGCTGTTGCGGCACAATCGGTTCAACAGGTCAGACGGCTTCTGGTCCACCGATTGCCTAACTACCCGATCGAGCAAGGCACCTGCAAGGCGCACCACTCACCAACTCAACCGGCACCCGGAGACACCATGCGCAACACGACTCGGAAGGGCTTCACCCTGATCGAACTCCTCATCGTCGTCGTCATCATCGGCATCCTGGCCGCGATCGCGATCCCGAAGTTCGCGAACACCAAGGAGAAGGCCTACCTCGCCTCGATGAAGTCGGACCTTCGCAACATGGCGACCACGCAGGAGTCGTACTTCGCCGACAACCAGGTCTACACCAGCGGAACGGCGAGCAACACCTCGGGCGGTACCGCTTCGCTCAACGGCTTCGTTCCGTCGGCTGGCGTGACGGTGGCCGCAAGCGCCACGGGCGGCACGGGCTGGACGGCCAGCACGACGCACACGGCCACCACCAAGACTTGCGCGATCTTCGTCGGCCCGACGGTGCTTGCGCCGGCGACCGTGGAAGCCGAGCCCAAGTGCACGCCGTAACAACGGCGCACGTGATGTAACGCTGGGGTGATCTCCAGCGGTGCCCAGAGGGCGGTGATCCGGACGGATCGCCGCCCTTTGGCGTTTGGCGACACCATGGACCGCACCGTCCACTTGAAGGGGACTTCCGGGCTTGCATCGACAGAGCGCGAGCAAGCATCAGCGCCGCGCGTCCGCAGCGTGGCGTCATACCAAACTCACCCAGTTGCGTGATTGGGCGGGAGGTGGCGCGGCCTTTCGTCAGCTTTGCCCGTGAAGATGCCGGCTCCCCGAGCGGGCTGACGCCCACGGCGACGAATCGGTTCAGGTCGGGACAGGATGATGACGCGCGCAGCGGGCGCCATGCCTAACGTTGCCCCATGCGACCCGCAACCCGCCCGCGCCACGCCGGCCTCACCACCATCGAAGTCCTCGTCGCGGTCACCCTCCTCGTCTCCGCGATCTCCGCCACGCTCGCGGTCCAGGCCAAAGCCACCGCGCTCGCCTCCCGCGTCCAATGGCGCCGCCTCCTCGCCATCGCCGCTACCTCCACACTCGACTCGCTCCGCACCGTTCCGTGCGCGACCCTTGCGTCCGGTAGCGCGGTCACCCCGTCCGGTACCCTCGCCTGGCGCGTTGCCCCAACAACCACCGTCGCCACCATCACGCTCAGCGCCGTCCCCACCGGCGGCATCCCGTGGCGCATCGAGTCCGTCCGGCCATGCCCATGACCAGGCCCGGATCGCTCCTTCGCGCCGTCCCGCGCAGCCCGCGCCACCGTCACCGCGCGCGCCGCGGCACCTCCCTCGCAGAACTGCTCGTCGCGCTCTCGGTCTTCGGTGCGGTCGCCACCGCGTGCCTCCGCGCACTCGCGTCCAGCACGCGCTGGTATGAGCGCACCACCCTCGTGGCCGAACAGCACGCCCAGGTCGACGCCGCGCTACGCATCCTCACCGCGCTACCCTCGGCGGCCTCCCCCGCAGACGGCGATCTCCTCACGCTCGGCGATTCCGCGCTCACATGGTCCGCCACCGTCGCAGCAGCCGTCGCCTGCCGCGAAACGTCCGGCGCCCTCATGCTCCCCCGCGCTCCCCTCATCAGCGGGGTCGACCTCGCTGGCTACACCAGCGCCCCACAGGTCGGCGACGTCCTCGTCCTGCTCGATGACGCTGCCAGCCGCACCTCAGCGGACGATCGCTGGAACCGGCACGCCATCGTTGGTGTCGGCACCAGCTCCGGCGGCTGCGTCGGAGGGCAACTCGCCGACGCCGTGCGCGATGCGGCCACGCCCGCCTGGAGACTCGATCTCGTGCCGCCCGCAACCGCCGCCGCCATTGGGGCGCCTGTACGCATCCTGCGCCCGCGCCGGTTCCTCCTCTACCTCTCCACTCCTGACTGGATGCTCGGCGTCACCGAGTTCAACGCCCCGGCAGGGTGGGCCACCGTCCAACCCGCCGCCGGTCCGCTCGCTCCACCGCGCGCCGCAGGACTCAAGTTGCGCTGGCTCGACTCGCTCTTCCGCGCTGACTCCACCCGCGTGGCCGCCATCGGCATCGACATCCAGGCACCAACTCGCCGCAACCTGCGACCACTCCCGGGAGGCCGGCCGTCGGTCACCGAATCCCTGAGTGTCATCCTCGCGCTGCGCAATCGCCCATGACCACCGCATCGCGTGCCCGCCGCCCGAGCACGAAACGCGGCGTGGCCCTCATCACTGTACTTGGCGTCCTCCTCCTGCTTCTCGTGCTCAGCACCGGAGCTGTGCATATCGCCCTTGGCGACGCGCGCCGAGGCGTTGAGAACCGCGGCATCACCATCGCCGGGGCCGCGGCAGACGCCGGGGCATGGTCGATCCTGAGAGACTGGGCCGGCTTCGACTTCGACAGTATGGCCGTGGGAGACACCATCCCCACGAGACAGCTCGCGGCCGGCGATGGATGGGCCATCGTCCGCGGCCGGCGCATCTCGCCGATCGCCTGGTGGATCACCGCCCTGGGTGTCGTCCCCGACTCGTCGAGCCCCGGCCATGCCCAACGCCGGGTTAGCCTCGTGTACCGGCAACAGCTCGTGGACTGGGTCGATCGCGCTGCCGCGCTCTCGGCGCGCGAGTCCGTCACCGTGGCCGGTACCGGACGCGTGATCGGCACCGATACGCTCACAGGCTCCTGGAGTGTCGGGTGTGCAGACACAGGCACGGTCGCGGGTATCGCCGTCCCTGACACCAGCACCGTACGCGCCGGGACCGTGGTCGGCATCCCACCCCTCGACCCCGATCCCCGGGCCGGCCTCGCTGGCACCTACACCGGGAACGCGTGGGCATCGCTCCTGGCGCGCGCGACCGTGACGCTCGCGCCGGGCGCTGTCGTGGCCCCCGCGCCCACCCTGCGCGTCGGCGTATGCGATACGAGTGACTCCACAAACTGGGGAGAGCCGCGTGGCGCCGGGGCCTGTGCGCGGCACGCCCCGGTGGTGCATGCCACGGGCGACCTCGAACTGCGCGGAGGCCGAGGGCAGGGCGTGCTGCTCGTGGAGGGCGATCTCACGATCTCGGGCGGCGCCGAGTTCCACGGCGTGATCGTGACCCGGGACGACCTGAGGAGCGGGCGGGGGGGAGGCAGGGTGTATGGCGCCGTGCTGGCCGGCGACGCACGCCCGGGTGCGGGCGATGGCACGGAGATCCTCGATGGCGTCACGCTGCGCTGGTCGCGCTGCGCGGCTCTAGGCGCGCTGAGACGCTGGGCGCCCCTGGTTCCGGTGCGACGGCGCGCCTGGGCGCCGCTCCACTAGCCCCGCCCGCGGCGAGTCACCCTCAACTGGTGATTTGACGCACGCCTCCGGGATTTCGCAACGCCAGCCGCAATCTGCTGTTACGCCGACGGTGGGGCGGTCGTGTGAATGGCAGCGCAGCCGGGCGGATAGGCCCCACGCGCGCGCAGCACGTCCGGCTCGACTCCATCGCACGCACAGCTTCCGTTCACCCCACAACGTTATGGCGCTCTTCGGTCGCAAGAAGTCCACGATCGGGCTCGACATCGGCTCGGGCCTCATCAAGATCGCCGTGATCGACCACGGTCGAGGTGAACCGGAACTCGCGAAGGTCGTCATCGCGCCGCTGCTCGCCGATGCGATCGTCGAGGGCGAAGTCATGGACCCCGGCATCGTCACCGATGCGATCCGCAGCGCCATGGAACAGGCAGGTCTCAAGGCGCGCGATGTTGTCACCGCGGTCGGTGGCCGCGACGTCATCATCAAGAAGATCCAGATCGAGCGCGTGAAGGAACAGCAGGCGCGCGAACTGATGCGCTGGGAAGCCGAACAGCACGTGCCGTTCGACATGGAGTCGGTGGAGCTCGACTTCCAGATCCTCGATCCCGAAGCCGACGGCATGGAGATGAGCGTGCTGCTCGTTGCCGCCAAGCGCGACCTGATCGAGAACAAGATGCGCCTCCTCACCGACGCCGGCCTCACGCCCGCCGTCGTCGACGTCGACGCCTTCGCCCTGCATAACGCCTTCGAGGTCAATCACCCCGATGCCATGAACGGCGTCGTCGGGCTGATCAACATCGGGCACGAAGTCACCAACATCAACATCATGGATGACGGCGTGCCGATCCTCACCCGTGACCTCACGGTGGGGACGCGCCGCTTCCGCGAAGATCTGCAGCGCGAGCGCGGCCTGAGTCCCGACGAGGCCGATGGCCTCCTCCAGGGCTACGATCGCTCGCCGCACCTCGACGCAGTCATCGAGAATCGCGGCGAGGAGATCGCTGTTGGTGTCGAGCGCGCCGCCGCGTTCCTCGCCTCGTCGTCGCGCAACGCCTCGCAGATGCGCGCCGTGTACCTGTGCGGCGGCGGCGCCCGCGTCCCCGGTCTCACGCAGGCGCTCAGCCAGCGGCTGCGACTCCCGGTCGAACTCGCGAACCCGCTCGCCAACCTCCGCATTCGCGAAGGCGCCCTCGACAACCTCGTCACCGACGAAGTCGCGCCGCTCCTCATGCTTCCCATTGGCCTCGCCCTGCGCAAGGCGGCGTAACCCCACGAGCGAATCATTCCGATGATCCAGATCAACCTCCTGCCAGGCGCCGCCAGGAAGAGCAAGTCCCACGGCGGCTTCTCGCTCAAGGGCTTCGCCACCGGTGCCGCCTCGCGCACCCGGGATCCGTACCTGCTCTCCGCCATCGTCGCCGTGCTGCTCGCGGTCGGCGGCGTCGGCACCATGCACCTCTCGCAGTCGTCCAACGCCATGGACCTCGGCCTTCGCGAGACCGCGGCACTCCGGGACTCCACGCGATACGCGATGGTGCTCAAGGAACGCCGCCGCGCCGAAGCCAAGCGCGACTCGGTCATGAAGCAGCTGACCATCATCCGCTCGATCGACAACGATCGCTACGTGTGGCCGCACATCCTCGACGAGGTGTCACGCTCGCTGCCGCCCTACACGTGGCTCAAGTCCATCCAGCAGACCTCCGCGGTCGCCGTGCCGGCAGCCCTGCTCGAAGACCAGAAGAAGAAGGAGAAGGCCGACACCACCGCCAGGCCTGGCAAGAAGGACGAGGCGCCGGTCGGCCCGCTCCGCTTCCGGCTCATCGGCAACACCGTCGACATCCAGGCGCTCACTCGCTTCATGAAGCTCCTCGAAACGTCGCCGTTCCTGCAGAACGTCCAGCTCGCGAAGTCCGAGCTCGTCATTCTCGATGGCAAGGAAGTCACGGAGTTCCAGCTCGACGCCGAGTTCGAACGCCCCGACAAGTCCGTCATCACCACCGCCCCCGTTTCGCTCTCGGTGAGGTAACCCATGGCTTTCCCGCCAAAGACACAGCGTGAACAGGCGATGGTCCTGGTCTGCGTCGTCGCCGCGATGCTCGCCTCCTCGTACTGGAACTTCGTCTACAAGCCCAAGTCCGAGGAACTGACCGAACTGCGCTCGCGTGTGGATACGCTCGAAAAGCGCAACAACGTCGCACGCTCCGAGGCCGCCGAAGGCAAGGGCGAGCAGCTCCGCGCCGAGGCCGATCAGTTCGGCCGCGACCTGGAAGTCATGCGGCAGCTCGTGCCCACCGGCAACGAGGTGCCCGCGCTCCTCGAGCAGGTGTCGACCGCCGCGCGTCGTGCGGGCCTGGACATCTCTGCCGTCACCCCGGCCCCCGTGGTCGAGGGCGAGCAGTTCGACACCTACCGCTACCAGATCGCCGTCACCGGCGGCTACCACGCCGTCGCCGAGTTCCTCGCGAACGTCGGCTCGCTGACGCGCATCATGGCGCCGGTGAACGTGTCGCTCGCGGTGGCCGGTAACACCAACCTCGATGCGGTCGCCCGGCGCCCCGTCGGCTCCTCGGCCCTCGACACGAAGTTCGAGATCCAGACCTATGTCGCCAGGACGGCGACAGTGACGCGTGGAGGGAAGTCCTGATGCGTATCCCGGTGCTCCTCGGGGCCGTCGTCTTTGCCGCGAACGCGGTACAGGCGCAGTCGATCCCGTCCATCTCGCGGACCAAGGCGGCGGCCACCAACGCCGTCGCCGCGTCAAACGCGCAGACACGCGCAAACTCGACGCTGCCGACTGACTCCGCGGTCGCCGCGCCGGCCGCCACGCCCGCCGCGGCACGTCGCGTCGCCACCGATTCCGCAGCCGGCACCGCCTCGGTGGTCTCCGCTGGCAGCAGCTTCGAACGCGAAACGTTCCTGTACGATCGCGGCGGACGCCGCGATCCGTTCGTCTCGCTCATGAGCACGAGCGAGCTCCGACCCCTCATCTCGGACCTGCGGCTCGTCGCCGTGGCGTACGACGCGGGCGGTCGCAACTCCGTCGCGGTCCTCCACGACGTCTCGACCAAGGAGAAGGAGCAGTACCGCATCCGCGTCGGGCAGTCGCTCGGTCGCATGCGGGTCTCCGCCATCTCGCCGCGGTCGGTGGTGTTCACGATTGAAGAGTTCGGGTACAGCCGCCAGGAAACGCTGGCGCTGGGTGATTCCAACAAAGAGAGGAAGCAATGAGGCGAGTCTGTTCGCTGGTCGCCATCACGACCGTCGCGCTGTTCGGCAGCTCTCGTGAGGCGCATGCCGGCCGTCCGGCGGTCGCGATCGAGGCCGCCAGCTCCATTACCGCGCTCTCGATCGTCCCGGGTACCGGACGCGCCGACGTGATCGTCTCGGTGTCCGGTCCGGTCGAGGTGCAGGACTTCACCGTCCCGTCGCCGCACCGCATCGTGCTCGACATCAGCGGCGCTCGGCTCGCGCCGTTTGCCCGCGCGTACGATCGCATCGCCCGCGCCGGGATCAGCAACGTCCGGCTCGCCCAGTACCGCAGCGACGTCGTGCGCATCGTCCTCGACCTGGACCGCGAGCGCGACTACGCGGTGACCCGCGAAGGCAACACGGTCCGCATCTCGCTCACCGCAGAAGAGCGGTTCGCCGCTTGGCACTCCTCCGGCCAGATGCTCGCCGAGGCGGTCGCCGAAGTTGCGGCCGAACGTCCCGCGGCGACCCCGAAGTCAGACACCACGGTCGTCGAGAAGGCCGGTGAGGTCGTGACCTCGCCGCCGGCCCGCGACATCGAGGAGGCCGCGACGCAGAACGTGCGCCCCGAGCCCCGGATCGACGCTGCGGCGCCGCAGGCACAGCAGCCGCGCATCACGGTAACCTACGCCGGTGCTGACATCCGCGACGTGCTCGCGGCGTTCGCCACCTTCTCACAGCGCACCATCGTCGTCGGCAAGGACGTCTCGGGCACCATCACCGCCGAGATCAAGGACCAGCCCTGGGACGTCGCCCTCAAGGCACTCCTCGAGGCACAGGGCCTTGCCGCCATCGAAGAAGCGTCAGGCATCATCACGGTCGACAGCTACAAGAACATCCTCGAGAAGCAGGCCAGTGAGCCGGTCGCCACGCAGATGGTGAACATCAACTACGTGTCGGCCACGTCGCTGCAGCCCACGGTGCAGGGGCTTCTCTACAAGGACTGTGCGCCTGGCACGAGTCAGGGCACCGGTGGCGCGCAGGGTGGCGGTGGTGTCGGCGGCGTACCGGCCGGTTGCATCGTCCGCGGAACCGTCGCGGCAGACAGCGCCACCAACTCGCTGATCATCACCGAAGTCGCTTCGCGGCTGCCGAACCTGCTCTCGTACGTCCGCGGGCTCGACGTGCGCACGCCGCAGGTGGCCCTCAAGGCCAAGATCATCTCGGTCCAGCGCACCTCGATCGAACAGCTCGGCCTGAGCTATGACATCGGCTCGGCGAACACGTTCCTCAATACGCTGCTCCCGCGCATCCCCGAAGGCGCCACAACGCCCGGTCAGTTCGAATCGCGGGTGGAACTCGGCGGCGACGCGATCGCCGGCGTCGCCAACGCGACGAGAAAGTACAAGTCCGGGAGCGCGCTCAACCTCATCTTCTCCACCGCACTCGGGAAGTACTCGCTCACGTCGTTCCTCGACGCACTCCGCGAGTCGCAGCTCTCCGACGTCCAGGCCGAGCCGAGTGTCGTGACGCTCGACAACCGCGAAGCGCGCCTCACGGTCGGCCAGGAAACCCCGGTCCGCGTAATCGACGCCGGCTCCCTGGGTCAGATCGGTACGCCCGCCCGTGCCAACGTCCAGTTCCGCGAAACGGGCATCATCCTCAAGGTCACGCCGCACATCACGAGCAACCGCCAGATCCGCATGAAGATGGAAGCGGAGCAGTCGGAACTGCGCATCGTTGGCGGCGACCTCGGCTTCATCATTGACAAGCGCAACGCCCAGACGCAGCTGCTCGTGAACGACGGCGAGACCGCGGTGATCGCCGGCCTGGTCCAGACTCAGGTCGTGAAGAACCGCGCCGGCATCCCCTTCCTGTCCGACCTGCCCCTCATCGGGCGCTTCTTCTCGCAGTCCGACTCGCGCGAGGAAAAGAAGGACCTGCTGATCATGATCACACCGACGATCATCAACGATGGTGACCCGGTGCGGCCGCCGAGCGGCAGCAAGTAACCCTACCTGGAGCTTACCGATGAAGCATTCCATTCGTCGCGTTGCCCCGGGGCTCCTCGCGGCCCTTGCGGCCGCAGGCTGCGCGTCGACCGAGATCGCCTCGACCACGTCCGATCGGATCGTGCCCGAGGTCGCCGTCTCGATCGAGGGGAAGGTCGGCAGTGACGGGGTCGATTCCGTCAGCGTGCGCGTCCCCCTGCAGGTCCTCGTCAACGCAAAGGACAACGCTGCCCTCACCACGGTCGTGACCCGCGTCTTCGCGGACTCCCTGGTGGTCGGCCGCGACTCGGCCAGCTTTGTGGCCGCGAGCAGCACGTACTCCAAGACCATCAGCATCCCTCTCGCCGGTGTGCGTCCGGGCCAGGTGATCACGGTGCGCACGTCGGTCAGCGACGGCGCCTCGAACACCGCGTCCAGCGCCGCGAGCGCGATCGCGTTCGATCCAAACGTGCCTCGCATCGCGCTCGTGCAACCGCAGCCCAACGTCATCATCTCCGGCACGTACAGCTTCAACGTCGGCGTGATCGACACCACCGGCCTGACCAAGGTCGGCTACAAGGCCAGTGCGACGGGCTTTGGTCGCGCGGATTCCACGCTCTTCCCGGTGCCGTACCCCAAGGGCGACACCGTGACGTACCAGTTCCAGGTGCCAGCGGCCCTCGGCGCCGGCAGTATGATCACGATCACCCCGTTCGCCGAGAACCGTGACGGGCTCCGTGGTCAGGGCCAGCCGTTCGTGGTCCGCGTCGCCGCGGCCGGCCCCGACCTCCTGGCGCCGATCGTCTATCAGACGGTCGCCCCGCGCCTGGAGACTCCGGATTCGCTCGACCTGGAGGCGCGTGACACCGATGGCCTCGTGCGCATCATCGGGTTCGTCGCGAAGAACTCCGCCGGCGTTGTCGTCTACCGCGCCGCCGACACGCTCACCGCGCCGGCGCAGCACGTCACGCGTCGCAAGGTGTTCAACGCCCCCATCGCGCTCCGTGGACAGGCGATGTTCATCACCGCGTACGCCACCGACGTGTCCGGCAAGACGGGCTACGCGGTACCGACCGGCGCCAGCGTGCCGGTGAATGCGGACTCGCTCGCCAAGCGCGACGCGGTCACATATGCCTACGGCCTCACCTATGCCATGCCCGCCGGCAGCCTTGGGGCGGACATTGCAATCGACACCGCACGCGCCACCGTCTACGTCTCGAACATCAATCGGAACTCCCTCGAGGCCTGGAACTACTCCACCACCCTGCAGCGCCTCGCGTCGGTCGCCGTAGGCGCCCAACCGTGGGGTATGGCGATCGACAATTCCAACTCGCTGTTGCTGGTCGCCAACTCGGGCGGTACCAACGTCTCCAAGGTCGCCCTCGACACGCGCCTCGAAACGGGGCGGGTGAAGACGGCGAACGAGTACGTGTTCGACGTGTCGTACAACAAGGACGAGAGCTCGGGCGGCTTCAAGTTCACCGTCGCCCCGCCGATCGACTACTCCGACCGCCCGCAGTACATCGCTCAGGCGGCGAGCGGCGCGCTCTACTACTCGACGCGTCCCACCAGTTCCGCGATCCCGGGCACCCTGCGGCGCATCGACAACTTCCTCGATGCGCGCGCCGAGCCGCGCCAGATCTGGCAGTACGGCGCGTTCCTCAAGGGCCACTACGTCATCATCAACGCCGACCACGTGGACGTGATCGAGGGCGAAGATGGCGTTCCCGATCGCATCATCATCTGCGAACACACACCCGGCAACAACCCCAACACCGCGGTGTGCGTCAACTCCCTCACCGTCGAGGGTGCGATTGCCACCCTCCGCCAGGCGCCGGTCTCCGGCAACGTGGTGGCCGTCAAGGATCTCGACGTCGCGTCACTCGCCCTGCCCGACACGAACTTCGTGGCGGTTGGCGGTGACCGTCGCCGCGTCGCCTTTGGCGAAGGCAACACGCCGCGCCGCGCCGGTCGCGTGCTCCTGGTGTTCGATCCCACAGGCACCACGGCCGACGGCGCGCAATATTCGGCGCCGATGGAAGTGGCCGACCTGACGAACAACGCATCAGACAAGGTCTACGGTCTCGACATCAACCAGAATTCGTCGAACATCGGCGTGCATGGCGTCGAGACGTTCTTTGCGGACTCGTCGCTCCGGCTGCAGGGCAAATACGCCACCTTCAACACGGGCGCCGGAATCGTCTTCCACCCGAACAACAAGGACGAGAACACCGTCGACTCGCTCGCGCGCGTTGCGTTCGTGGCCTCGGGTGACTTCTCGATCCAGATCGTCGACTCCTACACGTACCGGCTGCGCGGACGCATTCCGATCCGCACCAACCTGTACGGCCCGCTTCGCGCCGCGGTGCCTTCGCCGGCCGAAGCTGCGCAGGATCCGAACCTGGTGGTGAAGCTGTTCGGCCTCACGCCCGAAGGCCTGGTCGTGATCGATGTGCGTCGCGCCGATATCAACAACGCGATCTCACAGGCAAGGATCAGGCAGCCCTGATCGCCGAAGCCTGAATCGGCCTCGCGAGCCCCGTCGATCCTCGGCGGGGCTCGCGTCGTTTGTGCGTCGGCGCGACGAGGGCGCCAAGAGGCGCTACGAGGCCCGACGTGGCGCTACGAGGCTCAACGTGGCGCTACGAGGCACCAACATGGCGCTACGGAGCCTCAACGAGGCGCTACGGGCTCAACGAGGCTCACAAGACGGCCCGAGGCGCAACCAGACGCTACGAGGCTCAAACAAGACGCTCGTCCGTCCTTCGCCAGGTCGCCACCGATCAATCGACGTCGGAAATGAAGCCGCTGGGCCACGGCCCCGCGCCACCGTAGGCGAGATGCCCCCGGGAAGGCCTTGCTCCCCCTGCCGTAACACGTTTCCCTTCGCGGGCCGGCGGAAGACATTCCCCCGTTGCAGGCGCTCCCGAGGGTTCGAACCTACCTGTCACCCCTGGAAAGCCTGCGGCTCGAATCCAGCCCGCAGGCAGGGCGCGGGACGCGCCGAGAGCAGCACCAAACGACCAACAGATTGTCAACAGCCAGACTGATGTTCCTTCGATTCTCCACCGCCGGCGAATCCCACGGCCCCGCGCTCGTCGCCACACTGGAGGGCATGCCCGCAGGGCTCGCTCTCCTCGCCGACGACGTCAATAGCGAACTCGCGCGTCGACAGCAGGGCTATGGACGCGGGCGACGCATGCAGATCGAGAAGGACGAGGTCGAGTTCCTCTCCGGCGTGCGTGCGGGGCAGACCCTGGGCTCTCCGATCGCGATGCTCATCCGCAACCGCGACTGGAAGAACTGGCAGGAGATCATGGACCCGGCGCCGCAGGAGGGCGACCCTGTGCTGCGTCGCCGAGCCGTAACCAGACCCCGCCCCGGACATGCCGACCTCACAGGCATGCTCAAGTACGATCGCGACGACGCCCGCGACATTCTGGAACGCGCCTCCGCGCGAGAGACGACCGCGCGCGTCGCCGTAGGCGCCGTGTGTCGTCACCTGCTTGATGCATTTGGAGTGAAGATTGGCAGCCATCTCGTCCACCTCGGCGGCATTGACGCTGCGCCGCCCGCCACCCTCCCCGCCGACCTCAATGCGGCGGCCGACCCCTCACCGCTCCGCACGCTCGACCGCGATGCGGAGTCACGCATGATCGCACTCGTCGACGAGGCAAAGCGGGCCGGCAACACGCTTGGCGGCATCTGTGAGGTTGTCGTCACCGGACTTCCCGCCGGACTCGGCTCGCACGTCTCATGGGACCGAAAGCTCGATGGGCGTCTCGCCGCGGCAATCATGTCCATCCCGGCAGTCAAGGGCGTCGAAGTGGGACTCGGCTTCGAGGCGGCGCGCCGACCGGGATCCGAGGTACATGACGAGATCAATCGTGATGCGTCGAGTGCAGCGACGGGCGGCGTTCGGCGCGCCACCAACCGGGCGGGTGGCCTGGAAGGAGGCATGACCACGGGCGAATCGCTCGTGCTCCGCGTGGCCATGAAGCCGATTGCCACGCTGATGCGACCGCTGAGTACGGTCGACGTGACCACCGGAGCAGCGGCAGCCGCGGTGGCCGAACGGTCCGACGTGACCGCCGTACCCGCGATGGGAGTCATCGCCGAAGCAATGACCGCAATCGTCCTGGCCGACGCCTGGCTGGAGAAGTTCGGCGGCGACTCGGTCGAGGAGATTCGGCGGAATCATGCGGCGTACGTGGCGCACATCGCCGCAAGGATCGGTCAGGCCACGGGAGATTGAGGTGCGGCACCTGGCGCTGGTGGGACTGCCTGGAGCGGGAAAGACGACCATCGCGCGTGCGCTCGGCGAGCTGCTCGCGCGCGACGTGATCGACTTCGACGCCGTCATCGAACGTCAGGAAGGACGCTCGATCGCTCGGATCTTTGAGGAGAGCGGTGAGGACTACTTCAGGGAGCGCGAGTGCGAGGTAACGGCGGCGCTCGTCGGAGCTCCCCCCGCCATACTGTCGCCCGGTGGCGGTTGGGTTACCCGATCGGAGACCGTTGATCTGCTCCGGCCAGGGATTCGGCTCGTCTGGTTGCGGGTTTCTCCGGCCACCGCCGTTCGTCGGATGGAGGGGAACCGTGACGCGCGCCCGCTATTAATGAAGGGGGATCCCGAGGCCATTTTGACCCGTCTTGGGGCCGAACGAGAGGAGTATTACGCAAGATCTGCCGCAGCGATTGACACGGAAGTCCTTACACATCAAGAGGTTGTGCGCCAAATCGCCCGGCTTGCCTCATTCTGGACCGCGGGAATAGGTTAGGCCATGGAGCCACGAATAACCCATCTTCTCGCGCAGTTGCGCCGGCGGTTCGATACCGCCGAACATATCGCCGAGGTCGAGGAGTACCTGACGTCGAAGGGGTTCGACCGGGGACAGATCGGTACCATTGTGTCGGCATGGCTCGCTGATATTGGTCGTCCGGGACAGGGGGTTCCGGTCACGTCACAGGGCCCGGTCCGGATACAGGGGCCACACGAGCGGAGCCGATTCACGCCCGAGGCGTGGGGGTATTTGCTGGGGCTCAGGGCCGGTGGGGTGCTCGGGGCGGAGGCGCTGGAGCAGGTCATTGAACGACTCATGATGCAGGTTGACGGTCGGGTCAGCCTGGACGACGCGCGATCGGTGGTGGAGGCCGGGGGCTCGGAGGGTTTCGGGCCGTTTGGCGAGCCGACGATCATGCACTAGGGAACGACATGGCAGCGAAGAAGCGAAGCAGCAGCTCGAAGGAAGCGTTAGGCGTCCGCCGGGTGGTCGGCCGGGGCGCTTCGCGCGCCGCGGCAAAAAAGACCACCAAACGCTCTGCAGCAAAGACAACCGCCGCCGCGTCGGCGTCGACGAAGGCACGCGCGCGCCGGACGCCGGTCGAGGTCACGGCCGACGAGGCGCCGGCTGCTGGCGCGGCGCTCGTCATCGTTGAGTCGCCCACCAAGGCGAAAAACATCGGCAAGTACCTGGGTCGCGGCTATCGCGTGAAAGCGACGGTCGGGCACGTGCGCGACCTGCCGGCCAAGAAGCTCGGTATCGACGTCGACAAGGGCTTCGAGCCCAGCTATGTCACGATCGAGGGCAAGGAGAAGACGCTCGCCGAGCTCAAGGAAGCGGCGAAGGACGCCAGTGCCGTCTACATCGCCACCGACCCTGATCGCGAGGGTGAGGCGATCGGATGGCACGTGGCCGAGCACCTGACCGCGAGCCGGGCGCACAAGGTCACCGCGCCGATCCATCGCGTCCTCTTTCACGAAATCACGAAGGACAGTGTGAAGGCGGCGATGGAGAAACCGCGGCGCATCGACACCAGGCTGTTCGAGGCGCAGCAGGCCCGGCGCATCCTCGATCGCCTTGTCGGATACAAGGCCTCACCCATTCTGTGGAAGGTTGTGAAGAAGGGCCTGTCTGCGGGACGCGTGCAGACGGTCGCGTTGCGGCTCATCGTGGAGCGCGAGCGGGAGATTCGCGCCTTCAGGCCACAGGAGTACTGGAGCATCGCCGCGGAGCTGGAGAAGGGTGGGCAGAAGTTCGCCGCGCGCCTCCATTCGGTGAACGAGAAAAAGGTCGAGATCCATGACGGCGCCACGGCCACGGGCATCGTCGACGACGTGACCGCTACGGCGGCTCGGCTCGCCGCGGCGCTGGGCCGGAACGCCCGCGGTCCGTTAGGCGTCTTCCCGCTCACGGAGGTCAAGCGACGCGAGCGCCGCAAGAACCCCGCGGCGCCGTTCACCACGTCCACGCTGCAGCAGGAGGCCGCAAAGAAGCTGGGCTTTGGCTCCAAGCGCACGATGCGCCTCGCGCAGGACCTCTACGAAGGCATCGAACTTGGCAAGGATGAGGGCGCGGTTGGCCTCATCACGTACATGCGCACGGACAGCACGCGCGTGTCGGAGGCGTCGGCGCTCCAGGCGCGCGACGTCGTGCGCCAGCTCTACGGTGCCGAGTATCTCGCCGCCGGTCCCCAGGTCTACGGATCGGACAGGAAGCAGGGCGCCAACACGCAGGATGCGCACGAAGCCGTTCGCCCAACCGACCCGGCGCGTCACCCCGACCAGGTGCGGCGCTTCCTCAAGGACGACCAGTTCAAGCTCTACCAGCTCATCTGGCAGCGCTTCATGGCCTCGCAGATGGCCCCGGCCGTCTTCGACACGACGACGCTTGACTTCACCTTCGATGGCCAGCAGGGGCGCTACCTGTTCCGTGCCACCGGCAGCATCGTGAAGTTCCCCGGGTTCCTCGCCCTGTATCGCGAGTCGCGCGAGGAAGGTGACGGGAAGGCGCTCGAAGACGAGCAGGCGCTGCCGATCGCGGTCGTAGGTGACCAGGTGCCGCTGCACACGATCACGCCCAACCAGCACTTCACCGAGCCACCCCCGCGGTTTTCCGAGGCGAGTCTGGTGAAGGAACTGGAGCGGCTCGGCATCGGCCGCCCGTCGACCTACGCGTCCATCATCTCCACGCTCGTCGACCGTCGCTACACCCTTCTCGAGCAGCGCCGCTTTACGCCGACGCCGCTTGGCGAAAGCGTCGAGCGCGTGATGGTCAAGCAGTTCCCCGACATCTTCAACGTCGGCTTCACCTCCGAGATGGAGGGAGAACTCGACAAGATCGAGGAGGGCGAACTGCCGTGGCGCCGCGTGCTCAAGGACTTCTATGGGCCGTTCGGCAAGTCGCTGGACGACGTCGACGTCGAAGGCCTGATCGCCGAGGCGCACGATGTGTCGGCGCTGGCAAAGGAGAAGTGCCCGAAGTGCGGAGGCAAGCTCGTGCCCAAGGGCGGCTTCTTCGGACCGTTTGTCGCCTGCGAGAACCACCCCAGGAACTGCGACTACACTCGGCCCATCTCCGGCGAACGCAAGCCCGCCCAACTCACCGAGCACCTGTGCCAGGTGTGCGGCGCGCAGATGGTCATTCGCCACGGACGCTCGGGCGACTTCCTCGGGTGCTCCAGGTTCCCCAAGTGCCGCGGGACGCGCAGCCTGCCCACCGGCGTGCATTGCCCCCGGGACGGCGGCGAGCTGGCGCAGCGTCGCTCCAAGGCGCGCGGCAAGGTGTTCTTTGGCTGTGAGAACTACCCCACCTGTGAGTTCATCTGCTGGGACAAGCCCGTGAAGGAGACGTGCCCCGAGTGCGGATTCGTTGGTGCAGAGGCGAAATCGAACAAGACGCGCGGCGAGTTCCGTCGCTGCCTCAAGTGCGAGAACGAATGGGACGTGGTGAAGAGCGAGGAAGAAGCGGTCGCCGTCTGACCGGCGTGGCAAGAGCCGTGGCAACCTTCCCCTTCTCGACGGCGCCAGCAGTGCCGCGACCATCAGCCTCGTGAGCACCCCGCGCGACGTGCGTCCGGTCTCCGTCATCGGCGGCGGCCTGGCCGGCAGCGAAGCGGCATGGCAGCTTGCCGAGCGCGGGGTCGGCGTCCGGTTGCACGAGATGCGGCCGGTGCGCGGGACCGAAGCCCACAAGACCGATCGGCTCGCCGAACTCGTCTGCTCCAACACGTTCAAGAGCACCGAGATCACCAACGCACACGGGCTGCTCAAGGAGGAAATGCGGCTCCTCTGCAGCCTGGTGCTTCGCTCGGCGGACGCCGCGCGCGTGCCGGCTGGCAGCGCCCTTGCCGTCGATCGCGACGTGTTCTCGCAGGGTGTGCATGATGCCGTGCTGGCTCATCCGAACGTCCAGGTCGTCAGGGGCGAGGTCAACGGGCTCCCCGACCGCGGCATCGTCGCCACGGGCCCGCTCACCTCGCCCACCCTCGCCGAGTCCATCCGCGCGCGACTCGGCGCAGACGGGCTCGCGTTCTACGATGCCATCGCCCCCATCGTTGCCGTCGAAAGCATCGACGAGTCCATCGCGTTCCGTGCCGCTCGGTACGACAAGGAGACGATGGCGGATGCCGGCGAGGAGGGCGCGTACCTCAACTGCCCGTTCAGCCGCGAGCAGTACGAGGCCTTCATCGACGCGTTGTCGAGCGCCGACCAGTATCACGGCCACGAGTTCGACGAAGTCCCGTACTTCGAGGGCTGCATGCCGGTCGAGGAGATGGTGAAGCGCGGGCGTGACACGCTGCGGTTTGGTCCCATGAAGCCTGTTGGACTCACCGATCCCGCGACCGGCCGCCGGCCGTGGGCGGTCACGCAGCTGCGTCGCGAAGATGCCGCGGGCCAGATGTGGAACCTGGTCGGCTTCCAGACGCGCCTTCGCATCCCGGAGCAGCAGCGGGTGCTGCGCATGATCCCCGGACTGGAGAACGCGGAGTTTCTCCGTTACGGCTCGATCCACCGCAATTCGTACCTCAACACGCCCGGTGCGCTGTCGGCCCACCTCTCGCTGCGCGACGACCCGATGGTGATGTTTGCGGGGCAGCTCACGGGGGTCGAAGGGTACACCGAGAGCACGGCCACGGGGCTCATCGCCGGTATCAACCTCGCCCGCCAGCTGCGCGGGCTCCCGCCGGTCCTGCCGCCGCCCGTAACGATGCTCGGCGCGCTCTATCGCTACCTGCGTGAGGCCGATCCGCGATACTTTCAGCCTATGAACGCCAACTTCGGCCTCCTGCCGCCCCTCGCGACCGAGGTGCGCGACAAGCGTGTGAAGCGCGAGCGGTTTGCCGAACGCTCGTTGGCCGCGATGCGCGGGTGGGTGGACGAGTTCGCGTTGCTTCCCGCCGGCGCGGCCTGACCATGACCCGTCGCGAGTTCGACGAGAGCGTACCGGTCGCCGAACGCGTGCGCCCGGAGGTGGTCACGACGTTCCTGACGCACCTCGACAAGGAGCGCGACCTTTCACCCAACACACGGGTTGCCTACGCGCGCGACATCGACCTCTTCCTCGAGTACCTCGCGGGGCAGGGCGCGGAAGCGTCACCCGACCTGCTGGCGGTCGATCGGCTGCTGATGCGCGGCTTTCTCGGATGGCTCACGCGGCGGGGGCTGTCGCGGCGATCGATCGGTCGCACGGTGTCCGCGCTGCGCACGTTCTATCGGTTCCTTCAGCGCGAAGATCTCGTCGACGCCAATCCGGCACGCGCGGTCGCGGCGCCGAAGTTCGAGAAGTACCTGCCCGCCTGGCTCGATTCGGCCCAGGTGGAGCGGCTCTTCGACGTCGCGGCCGCGCGGGCAATGGACGGTACGTTCGCCGACGTGCGCAACCTCGCCATGCTCGAACTGTTCTACTCGTCAGGCATCCGGCTGTCCGAATTGCAGGGCATCAACCGGCGCGACCTCGATCTCGTATCGCAGCAGCTCAAGGTCCGCGGCAAGGGTCGCAAGGAGCGCATCGTTCCGGTCGGATCACACGCCGTGCTCGCGCTGCGCAACTACGAAGCCCGGCGCGATATCCTGACGCGGCAACTTGGCCATGGCGCCGACCGGGCGGCATATTTCCTCGGGCGTACCGGCAAACGCATCAGTACCCGCGGCATCCAGCAGGTCGTGAGCAGGTTCCTCGGGAAGGTGGACGAGGACGCCGGGCTCAGCACCCACTCCCTGCGACACACGTTCGCCACGCACCTGCTCGACGCCGGGGCCGACCTCCGGAGCGTGCAGGAACTTCTTGGCCACGCATCGGTGTCCACCACACAGATCTACACCCACACCAGCGTCGAGCGCCTCAAGGCGGCGTATCGCAAGGCGCATCCACGCGCATGAGCCGGCGTCCCACCTGAACTGACGGCCGGCAATGCCCCGCGCTCCCGGGACCGTGTTCCCGGGCGGCATCGGGAGGAGCCGTGCCGTGATCGTCCGTCCGACCACGTCCCCAATGCCAGTATTTCACGCCACCACCATTCTCTGTGTCCGCCGTGACGCCCGCATCGCGTTAGGCGGTGACGGCCAGGTCACCATGGGTGACACCGTCACCAAGGCCAACGCGCAGAAGGTGCGCACGCTCGCCGGTGGCCGCGTCGTTGCCGGGTTCGCCGGTGCGGCCGCGGATGCGTTCACGCTCTTCGAGAAGTTCGAGGAAAAGCTCGAGCGCTATCCCGGCAACCTGCCCAAGGCTGTCGTCGAACTTGCCAAGGAGTGGCGAAGCGACCGCGTGTTGCGACGCCTCGAGGCGCTGCTCGCCGTGGCCGATCGCAACAACAGCTTCCTGGTCTCCGGCAACGGCGACATCATCGAGCCCGATGACGGGGTGCTCGCCATCGGGTCCGGCGGCGCCTACGCACTGAGTGCCGCCCGCGCGCTCGTGGCGCACACCGACCTCGCGCCGACCGAGATCGTGCGCAAGAGCCTCGAGATCGCCGCCGACATCTGCATCTACACCAACCGCCACATCACCGTGGTGGAGCCTGCCGCCTGATGGCGTCCCGCCGCACCGAAGCCGCCCTCGCGCGACTTGCCGACCTCACCCCCACGCAGATCGTGGGAGAGCTGGATCGCTACATCGTGGGCCAGCATGCCGCCAAACGCGCCGTCGCCATCGCGCTCCGCAATCGCTGGCGCCGCCAGCGCGCCCCCGAGTCGATCCGCGACGAGATCTCGCCCAACAACATCATCCTCATCGGCCCCACGGGGGTCGGGAAGACCGAGATCGCCCGCCGCCTCGCGCGCCTGGCCGGTGCGCCATTCATCAAGGTCGAAGCCTCGAAGTTCACCGAGGTCGGCTACGTCGGCCGCGACGTCGAGGGCATGATCCGCGATCTCGTCGAGAGCGCGATCGACATGGTGCGCACCGAACGCGAGAGCGACGTGGAAGACCTCGCGTATGAGAAGGTCGACGAGCGACTGCTCGACCTGCTGCTGCCGGTGCCTGCCGATGCGAAGGCCTCGTCCAGGGACGCCGCGGCCGGCGCCGATGCCAATGTCTTTGTCGTCTCCCCAACCGGCGCCGTGCAGCAGGAGCGCGACGACTCCGCCGCGCGCGAGCGCTACCAGCGGACGCGCGAGAAGCTCAAGCAGCTGCTCAGGGACGGTCAGCTCGAAGAGCGGGAAGTCGAGGTCGAGGTGCAGCAGGCCACGACGCCTGCCTTTGGCGTGATGACTCCCGGTGGCCCGCCCGAAGGGATGGAGTCCATCGGCGACATGCTGAAGGACATGCTTCCAAAGCGTACGAAGCGGCGGCAGCTGAAGGTGAGCGAGGCGCGCCGCATCCTGCTCGAGCAGGAACTGGAGAAGCTCATCGACACCGACGACCTCGTGACCGATGCCATCGCCCGTGTCGAGAAGATGGGCATCGTCTTCCTCGATGAAATCGACAAGATCGCCTCCGGCAAGGGCGAAACATCGGGGCCGGACGTCTCGCGCCAGGGCGTGCAGCGTGACCTGCTGCCGATCGTCGAAGGCTCCAACGTGCAGACCAAGCACGGCATGGTGAAGACCGACCACGTCCTCTTCGTCGCCGCCGGTGCGTTTCACGTGGCGAAGCCGAGCGACCTGATTCCGGAGCTTCAGGGGCGTTTCCCGATCCGCGTCGAACTCACCGCGCTGACGGAAGCCGACTTCGTGCGCATCATGACCGAGCCCGAGAACGCCCTCACGCGACAGTACGCGGCGCTGGTGGAGGCCGATGGGGCTCAGCTCTCGTTCACCGAAGACGGCATTCGGGAGATCGCCCACATTGCGTCGCTCGCGAACGTGCGCATGGAGAACATCGGCGCGCGCCGCCTGCACACCGTGATGACGACCCTCCTCGATGAGGTGCTCTTTGGCCTCCCCGATCGCGGCAAGGGCGCCGTCGTCGTCGATGCCGCCATGGTGAGGGAGCGGCTCAAGTCCGTGCTCGACGACGAGGACTTGCGCAAGTACATCCTGTAGGGACGCCGCTACCCGCAGGCTCCGTCGACTGGTTTTCGCCCCTTCCGCTCTGGCCCCACTGCCATGGCCCACCGTGATTTCCTCGCCATCCCCGATTTCTCCACCACGGAGCTGAACGCGCTCTTCGCGCTTGCCGAGCGCATGCGCGCGGGGCGGTATGACGCGCGGCCACTCGCCGGCAAGTCGCTGGCGATGATCTTCATGAAGTCGTCCACGCGCACGCGCGTGTCGTTCGAGGTGGGCGCGACTCAGCTCGGAGGTCACGCGCTCTTCCTCTCGCAGCGCGACGTGCAGCTGGGGCGAGGTGAGCCCATCGCTGACACGGCCCGCGTACTCTCGCGCTACGTGGACGGGATCATGATCCGCACGTACGGCCATGCGGACCTCGAGGACTTCGCCCACCACGCCACGGTGCCGGTGATCAATGGCCTCACCGATCTGCTGCACCCATGCCAGATCCTCGCCGATCTGCTCACGGTGCGCCAGCACCTCGGCGGGATCGACGACAAGGTCATCGCGTGGGTCGGTGACGGCAACAACATGGCCAACTCATGGCTCAACGCGGCGTGGCGACTTGGCTTCGAGCTGCGCCTGGCCTGCCCGGAAGGCTACGAGCCAGACGCTGAACTGCTGGCGCGCGCACGCGCCGGAGCGCGCGTGACCCTGGTGCGCGATCCGCGGGAGGCCGTCGAGGGTGCGCACGTCGTGAATACGGACGTCTGGGCGTCGATGGGGCAGGAGGAAGAGCAGGCGGTGCGGCAGAGGGCCTTTGCACGCTACACCGTCGATGCCAACCTCATGGCGCGCGCTGACGCGTCGGCGATTTTTCTGCACTGCCTGCCGGCGCACCGTGACGAGGAAGTGACGGCCGACGTGATCGATGGACCACAGAGCCGCGTGTGGGACGAAGCCGAGAATCGGCTCCACATCCAGAAGGCCATCATGGCCGTGCTGATCGGAGGTGAATCGCTGTGAGCGTGAATGTCGGAGACATGGCTCCCGGGTTCTCCCTGCCCGACGACACGGGTGCGACCGTGTCGTTGGAGGACTTCAAGGGAAAGCGCGTGGTGCTCTACTTCTACCCCAGGGCCGACACGCCGGGATGCACCACCGAGTCGTGTGAGTTCCGCGACGCCTTCCCTCGCTTCGACGGCGTCGATGCCGTTGTACTCGGCGCCAGCCCTGACACGGTGGTCGCGCAGGCGAAGTTCCGAAAGAAGTACGACTTCCCGTTCCGGTTGCTCGCCGACGCGGATCACGCGCTGGCCGAGCAGTATGGGGTGTGGAAGGAGAAGTCGATGTATGGACGCAGGTACATGGGCGTGGAGCGTACGACGTTCGTGATCGGGCCGGACGGCCGAGTCACCCATGTGTTCGCGAAGGTCAAGCCGGCCGGCCACGCCGAGCAGGTGCTCTCGGCCCTGGCGTAGCGCGGAGCTGGTGCTCGCTGTCCTGGCGTCGCACGCAGCTGGCGCTCGCGGCCTTGGCGAGAGGCCGATGGCTGAATCGCAGGACTGAGGGCTGTCGGCCCGCTGCCGTCGGAGCCTCAGTCTCGCGCGGGCGCTTTCGCGCGCCCTGCCACCGTGGCAGATTCCCAAAGCTGCCCCCACCATAGAGGCCATTCGTGTCCGACGCTCAGTCCGGCGCTCTCAAGCGCACGCCGTTCTTCGACTTCCACGTGGCCGCCGGCGCCAAGATCGTGCCGTTTGCCGGCTACGAAATGCCCGTGCAGTACCCGTCCGGGATTTCCGCTGAGCACAAGGCGGTGCGGGAGGGTTGTGGCCTGTTTGACGTCTCGCACATGGGTGAGTTCCTGGTGCGAGGGCCCGGTGCGGTGGACTTCGTCAACCGCGTGACCACGAACAACGTGGCATCGCTGGCCGTCGGTCAGGTGCAGTACTCGGGCATTCTGAACGATCGAGGCACCTTCGAGGACGATTGCCTGGTGTATCGCGAGGCTGATCGTATCCTGATGGTCGTGAACGCCAGCAACAAGGACAAGGACTTCGCCCACATCTCGCGGCACCTGACGGGGTTTGACTGCACGCTCGAGGACATCAGCGACGACGTGGCGCTGCTGGCACTGCAGGGGCCCATGGCCGTGTCGATCCTGCAACCCCTCACCGACGTCGATCTGAGCGCGATCGGCTACTACCACTTCACGCAGGGCACCGTGGCCGGCGCGCCGCGCGTGTACATCTCGCGCACCGGCTACACCGGGGAAGACGGCTTCGAGCTGTACTTCGACAACGCCCACGCGGCCACCGTGTGGAAGGCGCTCATCGCCACCGGACAGGTCGTGCCCACGGGCCTGGGGTGTCGCGACTCCCTGCGTCTCGAGATGGGCATGGCGCTCTACGGCAACGACATCGACGACTCGGTGACGCCGCTCGAGGCCGGGCTGGGCTGGATCGTGAAGCTGGCCAAGGGCGACTTTGTCGGCCGCGATGCGCTCGTCAGGCAGAAGGAAGCCGGCGTTCCGCGCAAGCTGGTCGGCTTCACCTTCGCCGAGCGTGCCATTCCGCGGCACGGCTATCCCGTATTTGTCGATGGCGTGCCCAGCGGACAGGTGTGCAGCGGCACGATGAGCCCTTCGTTAGGCATCGCGATCGGCACCTGCTACGTCCCTGCGGCCCGTGCGGCCGCGGGCAACACCTTCGAGGTGGAGATCCGGGGGAAGCGCGTGGGGGCGACCGTCGTCAAGACGCCGTTCTATACGAAGGGATCGCACCTCTAGGGTCATGCGCGTCGCGGTTCTCACCGTGTCCGACGCCTGTGCCGCCGGCACGCGCTCCGACGCGTCGGGCGAGGTGATCGTCGCCTGGGCCGGCCGTTCCGGCGCGCACGTGGTCTCGCGCGCCGTCGTGCCCGACGACACCGTTGCGATCGTGCGTCGGCTCCTCGACTGGTCCGACACCGGCTCTGCCGACGTGGTGTTCACTACCGGCGGCACCGGCCTCTCGCCGCGCGATCACACGCCCGAGGCCACGCGAGCGGTGCTCGAACGTGAGGCCCCCGGTCTCGTCGAGCGCATGCGTGCCCTGGAACTGCAACGATTCCCACGGGCCGCCCTGTCGCGCGCGACCGCGGGGACGCGCGCGCGGACGCTCATCGTGAATCTCCCGGGCTCGCCGAGTGGTGTGGCGGACGCGCTGGACGCCCTGGCGCCCGTCATCCGTCACGCCGTCGACATCGTCCGTGGTGATCCGACCGACCACTCGGGGTCCTTCGCGTGAAGGTGCTCATCACCCTCAACGACGTCGAACCCGCCGTACGGCTGAACGCAGCGCTCGAACAGTCCGGAGTGGAGACCGCGGTCGTCTCTCCGCTTGACGACATACGATCGGCGATTCGTCGCGAGCGGCCCGATCTCCTGGTGCTCTCGGGCGGCCTCCTCGATCCGCATAACGTCGCTCTCGTTCGCGAACTCCTGTGGGACGGCCTCACCGCGGTCGGGTTCATGGACGTGTCCGACCCTGGCATCGAGGCGCGTCTGCGCGCCATGGGCTACAGCGACGTCCTCTCCAAGCCCATCGCCCTCGATGACGCGGTGCGGAGTGTCAGGCGCCTGCTCGATCGACGGCGTCTCTCCCGTGCGACCGGCCTCATCGGGGACTCCGAAGCGATTCGCGAAGTGCTCGTGCAGGTCGAGCAGATCGCCCCGGTGACCAGCACCGTGCTCATCGAAGGGGAGAGCGGCACCGGCAAGGAACTGGTAGCGCGCGCGATCCATCAGCTCAGCCCGCGGCGCAACAAGCCGTTCATCGCGGTCAACGTCGGCGCCCTGCCGGACTCGCTGCTCGAGAGCGAACTGTTCGGCCACGAGAAGGGTGCGTTCACCGGTGCCGCCGAGCGGCGGCTTGGCCGATTCGAACTGGCGCACGGCGGGACGATCTTCCTGGACGAGATCGGCGACGTGCCGCACTCGACCCAGGTCAAGCTGCTGAGGGTGCTGGAGCAGCGAGAGCTCACACGCGTGGGCGGGACCAGCACGATTCCCGTGGACGTCCGCGTCGTTGCCGCGACCAATGCCCCTCTGCGCGAGGCCGTCGAGCACGGGAGCTTTCGCGCGGACCTGTTCTATCGACTCAACGTGCTGCGGATCTACCTGCCGCCGCTTCGCGACCGGAAGGACGACATTCCGGTCCTCGTCAGGCAGTTCGTGAGCGAGCTTTCGCGTCAACATGACCGACCGTTCCGCGGAATTTCGGCCGAAGCGATGCAGGTGCTGACCGACTACGCGTGGCCGGGAAACGTGCGCGAGCTGCGTAACCTCATCGAGAGCATGGTGGTGCTGGCCCATGGTCGCGAGGTGGGGGCGTCGGATATTCCCTCGCAGATCCGCGAGGGTGGGTCGCGGCTGTTGCCGGTGCACATCGGTCCGCTCGTCCGCGGGCAGTCGGGGTCAGATGGTCGGGAGCTGGAGTTCATCCTGCGGAGCCTGGTGGAGCTCAAGCTTCAGGTGGAGGAGCTTCGCCGACGGATTGATGATCCAGGTCACAATGTCGATCGCATTGGAGCAGGCCAATGGATCGGAGATGCTCCCGCGGCAGACTCAGCATATCGGCTCTCGGGCGGTGCGAGTGCTGCGGGCATCGAGCCGCGGGACCAGGTGATCGAGAATGCGGTGACCATTCGGCCGGGCATGACGATGGCGCAGATCGAGCGCGCGGCGATCGAGAACGCGCTGCGGGAGACGCGGGGTAATCGCCGTCGGGCGGCGGAGCTGCTCGAGATCGGTGAGCGCACGCTGTACCGGAAGATTCGCGAATACGAGCTCGTCGGTTCCGAAGGTGTCGGTGAGGAGGGGGAGGGGCAGGATGCGGACTCGTGAGGCAGGAACGAGACAGTGACTTGGAACTGCGCGGCAGAACCTGTCGCTTGAAAATCCTCGACGTGTGACGCATTATCTCGCGCCCGGACGACGCGGGGATCTGAGGAGAGGGTCTCGGGGACGTCGACTCGGCGCGCAGGAGACGAACCTCCCCTTTTCGGTTGGTGGATCCGCATGGCGCAGCCGCAGCCCTCAGCCCTCATTGCTGGTAGCGTCCTCCCGATCAAGCGTGCGGAGGAGCTGTTGGCGACGCTGCCTGGAGTCATCGCGGCGCGGATCATCGCGGGCGATAGCGGGGCGGTGGACGAGATCCATGTGCTGACGAGTGCGGACCTCACGCCCAAGCAGACCGTCCGGAATATTGAGAGTGCTCTAATCGCGCACTTGGGGATGCGGGTGGATCACCGCAAGATTTCGGTGGCGACGAGCATGGAGCCGCGCCGGGTGAAGGAGGAGGCGGTTCCTGTGGCGACGGCGCCTGCGGAGGTGCCGAAGGGTCCCCAGGCGGTGCCCAGCGTGCCGGGGGCGGTCGGGCCGGCGCCGGTGGTGGAGTCTCTCCCGGCGCCGGTGGTGCCCTTGGCGGACGCCGGTGGGCGGCGGTTGTTCTATTTTGAGGATGTCGAGGTGAGTCGGTCGCGGGCCAAGGGGCTGACGTGCCGCGTTACCCTTGCCAAAGGCGGCAAGTCCTTCACAGGAGAAGCCGAAGGCACGGAGAACGAGCGGTCGCGAGTCGAGTTGGCGGCGCGGGCGGCGATGCGGGCGCTGGCGGTTGGGGATGTTTCCCTCAGGCCGCTGGACCTGGAAGGAGCACGGGTGTTCGAGGCGTTCGACCGTGAGTTCGTCTTTGTCGGGGTGACGGTGCAGCATGCACGCGCGAGCGTGTTGTTGACGGGGAGTTGCGAGTTGAAGGACAGTCCGGAGACGGCCAGCGTGTTGGCGGTCCTGGATGCAACCAATCGTTGGCTGAGCCGTCGGTAGCGCACGTACGACCTGACGAAACTGGAACTCGACCTTTTCGAGGCGAACGCACAGCAGACCAGTCGAGACAACTGAAGGGCCCCCGTTCCCACCGAGCAGGTTTGCAGGACGAGCAGGACCGAGTACGTGAGCGAACGTCGAGCGGGAACACAATGCAAGTGAGCGGAGCCGACCGGAAAGACGCAGCTGCACATCGCAGTCTGCGCTACTCGAAGGGAGGTTACGCAGATGGACATCATTCAGTGGCTGCTGGCGCTCGCAAGTGGCGTGATTCAGTGGCACTAGAGGGTTCGGGGGCCCTTCCTGTCGAAGCGGCTGCGGCTGCACAGCAAACCACGCCGTGATCGAAGGTTCTCACGCCCAGCCCACACAGCGGCTCAAGGCTCGACCTTGGAGTCGAGTGCGCGAGCACATCGAGCAGAGTCGACTTCGACCGAGCGACGCCATGCGCGCGCTGCCGGTTGTAGTTGCCGTCGGGTTGCTGGCAGTCGTCACCCTTTGGTTCGTTTCGGGGACAACACCTCCTAAGGGCCCGCACTTCGTCGTTGGCGCGGTGTTGGTGGCGCTCGGGCTCCTTGCCGAGGTACTCGCACACTACGACAAGGGCAAGAGTACCGTCTCTGCCGCGAGCGTCGTGCCGTATGCGGCGGGGCTCCTTTGTGCGCCGGACTGGCGACTACTCGCCGGTGTTGCGATTGGGCAAGTCGCGGTGCAGGTATGGCACCGTCGCGCCCTTGTGAAGGCGACGTTTAACATCGCGCAGCTCGTGCTTCAGATGGGAGTCGCGCTGCTCGTTCAACTGTCGCTCACGGACGGCGACTTCATCATCAGAGGAAGTGGATTCGGGGACGCGCTGGGTGCACTCCTGCTGCCTGCCGCTGGATATGTTGTCGCGCAGATGGTGGTGAATCACATCTGCATCTCGGCCATCATGGCGTCGGTGACCGATGCGAAGTTCATGCGCCTCCTCACCGAGGCGATGGCGAAATCAGTGCGCACCACCGCCCTGCAGATCGTGTTTGTCGTGTACTTGGCGTGGCTGGCGGCCAACCTCGGGTGGATTGGCGCATTGGGAATGGCCCTGCCGATCCTTGCGCTGCGTCAGCTCATGAAGACAGCCGCAGACCTTACCAACGTAACCGAAGAGCTTCTGGATCTTATGGTAGCTGCGATTGAAGCGCGCGATCCGTACACGTCAGGACACTCGAAGCGCGTCTCGGCTACCGCGGTCACGATAGCCAGGGCCCTTGGCCTAAGCGAGGCGGCTGTCGAGCGCGTGCAGGTGGCCGCATTGCTTCATGATGTTGGGAAGATCTATGAAGAGTTCGCCAAGGTTCTTTCCAAGGAGGGTCGCCTGACGCCAGACGAGTGGGAGGTGATGAAGCGGCACCCTGTTCGCAGCAGCGAGCTGGTTGGGCTCGTCAGAACACTTAAGGATGTGGTACCGGCGGTTCGCCATCACCATGAGAACTGGGATGGAACTGGTTACCCTGATGGTGTTCGAGGCGATGCCATCCCGTTGGCATCGAGGATTATCATGTTTGCTGACACTCTGGACGCGATCACAACCGACCGGCCATATAGAAAGGCCTTGGACCCCGATGAGGCGCGTCGAGAGTTCATAAAGTTCCGCGGAAAGCAGTTCGACCCAACTATCTGCGATCTGGTCGTTTCGTCAGATGTGTGGCCACAGCTCTATGCGGCCGCTAAGCACGAGCGGCTCAAGTCTCACAGCTCAGATCGCGCAACCGTGGTCGCATAGCCGCGAAGGACATGGGGGCAGGCCGACTGCACTTCAGCGGGGGCAAGTGACCAGAGCCGCTCGGAGGGCGGTGTACGCTCGGCGCGCAGCTCAGAGAAGTACTCTCTAACAGTCTCTACTGCGTCGTGGGTTCGTCCCACCAGCTTGAGCGCCCTTGTTAGGGCAACCACCGAGTAGTCGACAGCTCCTCGCGTCAGTACGCGCTTGTCGAGGGTACGGAGCCAGCTTTCCGAATCGATGGTGACTAGCTCCGGAAATGCGAACGAGAGAGCGGCGCGCGCGAAAAGCTCACTGTGCCGCTCGAGCGCGAAGAGAGGCCCATCGTCCAAGCGCTCCAATAGCGCTCGCGACACAGAAGCTCTTTCCCCGTCTTGTGACGCCATTGCGAGCATCGCTTCGAAGTGAAAAGTTGCACGTGCATACCTTGGACTCTTGGCATCACCTGGAATGTTACTCCTGATCTCGGCGAGAGCCTCGCTCGCCGCCTCAAAGTCCCCCAGCTGAAGGTGGCAGCGCACGAGCATCTCCAACGAGTTCACGAGGTGTGTCCGCAGACGGAGATACCTTGCGTCCGAGAGGGACCTCTGAAAGTCCTCAAGCGCTTCGTGGGTGTAGCCGAGTCGAAGGAGACAGTGACCAGCGAGCCGACTGAGGCGGACTCGTTCTGAAGGCGGCCGTTCACACGCGCTGGACCTAAGCGAGAGCGCGGTCCTGCGTGCCTGGGGGATTTGGTTCAACGCCAGAGCGCAGATCATTCCGAAGGTAGCGCGCTCGATTGCACTCGGCGCGTTCGCGCACAGGGCCTCAAGGGTTGCCTGTCGAGGCGCACAATACTCGTGCCCTCGCATAGCATTGTCGGCCGCGATTACCGCAAGCTGAGCTGCCTCAAGGCGTATCCGGGGGTGCAGGTCCACGGCTTCGATAATCTCCTCGAGCGTTTCGTAGTCCGGCTCTCCAAGCGAGGTCCACATCGTCGCCTGCTCAGTCACGACTGCAAGGGTTGCTCGCTGGGGGGGCTGCAGATAGCTCATGATCTCCGGCGTGAGCTCTGGCCGCAATGCGGTAATGGAGTGCCACTCGTAGGCCTCCGCCAATGACTGGGCAGCGCCCAGCAGCGCGCGCGAACGCACTCCCGCAGCGGCGGTCAAGTTCAGAGCTCTGAGGTAGGATGCAGCCGCTTCGGTGGACATGCGGCGGTCAGACAAGCACTTCCCTAGACGTACTGCTGTCTCAGCAGCGCGATCGCCAGCGCCGGCACGCTCCCAGTGCGACAGCGCATCGCTCAGAAGCTCATGGCCTTGGCTGCTGAGGCCTTCTCTCTCGAGGCAGGTCGCCGCGCGATTGCGCAGGTAGCAGACGACCGAGGTGGGGGTGTGCGAGATCGCGAACTCACCAATCAGCGCGTGCCTCACTGTGAGGTGGCCCTGCTGGATCGACACGAGACCTGAGGTCTCCAGTTCGTCAAGGAAGCCCACGAAGTCGGCTGACGAGAAGCCAAGGACCGCTTCCACGCGACCTATTGTCGCGTGGCGCTCCAGCAACGCTGCAGCCGCGAGCGCGCGCTGAGCGCCTTTAGTAAGCGAAAGGTGCTGCATCTGGATGAGCGCACTGATGCCTGCGGGAGGCGCGGCGTGAGCACCGTCAGTGACACCCTGCGCTAGGAGTTCGGCCAAGTAGAAGGGGTTGCCATGGGCGGTCTGCACAAGACGCTCATAGTCGACCTCTGTCGGCATCGGCGAATCCTTAGCTCTCCACGCCGTGACGAACAACCGAGAGTCTTCGACGGAGAGGGGCTTCAGGATCATGTGGTGATTTCGGCCACTGGAACCATCAATCCCCAGCTGCGCGTACCAGTCTGGGAGTCTGCGCGCTGCCAGGATGAGCAGCAGGCGCTTGCCCGCACATCTGTCCACGACGTCGCTGAGTATGCGCCAAGATGTCTGGTGAAGGCGATGCGCGTCGTCAACAAAAAGGACTAAGGGTGCTTCGTCGGTTACGGCAGACGTCAACTCTCCGAGAGACAACACCAATTGGGCATAGGCTATATCCGCGCTTGTGCGCTGGAGCTCGGCTGCATCAGTTTCAGGCAATTGCAAGCGACGAAGATGCTGCAGGTGCTCCGTCGCGCATCCCAACGCGCCAGGGAGAGCCAGCATCGATGCTGACAGCGCGAGGAGGCTCGACAGCGGGGACAGCGCGTCGCCGGACGTGCAGGCGTACGTGACATGCAGGGCGCCGTCGAGCACCGCGAAGCGAAGAAGCTCCTTAGCAATGCGCGTCTTGCCAATGCCGGCCTCGCCCGTAACCGCGAAGTACTGTCCGACTCCACCTCGGCACCGGGCAAGCCCCTCCCGCAACTGCTGGAACTCCTGCGAGCGACCAACGAACGGCACCTCGGATCGTCGAGGAAGGAGCGCCTCATCCAGGCGCTCAGAGACTCGCTGGCGCAGCTTCCGAGCTGGTACCTGCATCGCCTCGGATACACTGCCGACCTCTTGCTCGTATACCTCCAGCAGGCGGACAGCCTCTACCTTGCTTCCCTCCATGACCAGCGCCTCAGCGAGAAGCAGAGTCGCCGTCTCGTTGAGTGGATCGAGCGCTAGGAGGGCACGAGCGAACCCCTGCACTTCGCGAAAGGTCGCATGAGACCGCGCCGCCTGGAGAGCATCAACCAGCGCGTGCCTCCGTACTCGATCAATGCGATCACGAAGATCCTGAAGCCAACTCATGAACTTCGTCCCGAACCGTGGAGCATATCCGGGAAGGAATCCTCGAGTTGCGAGCCGCAAGAGGCCTTCGCGCGATACGGCCCCATGAATGAGCTCCCGAACGTCCACCTCGACGTCCAGCTCCGTCAGCACCACCCGCCCTCCCTTCATATTGACCGGCACCCCGAGCTGCCGCAGACGATACAGCGTCTGTCGCAGGTTGTGCCGAGACGACTCGATCGACGCTTCGGGCCAGATCAACGACGCGAGCTCGTCCCGTGCCACCCCGATGTCTGGGTCGCACACGGCCGCGTACAGCACTACCGCAAAATGCAGCTCCGAAGACGGCTCGATCCGCGTTACCTCGGTCTCGAAGACCGCCGCTCCAAACGTTGTCCCTCGCATGGCGCCCCCGGAGCCCGGCCCGCCGAGGCTCCCGTTGCTGGTTCCCGCCAAACTCCACCACCGCATCACGTCACCGTCACGTCCCTCGATTCGCGTCAAAAAGTCCGCCCCCCGTCACCCAGAAACGCAATTCCAGCGCCTCCGCGACCTCGAACAGCGGCCGAAAACGCAACGAGGGGCGGCTTGCGCCGCCCCTCGGACTCATCACCACCCCACCGGCTCAGCTGCCGCCAACCGGAAAGGCGACGTTGAACTGGGCCAGCCTCTGGCTCATCGCGCGCGCCTTGGGCATGAACGCGTTGGCCTCCCCGATCGCGGCAGTCAGCGCCGCCTTAGCCTCGTTCGCCTGTCGAAGGCTCGCGGCACTCGGTGTCTCCCAGATCCCCATGATCGCCCCCTTCACGGCCGACACGCGACCAAGGGCATTCGCTGCTGCCGCTGCCTGTGCGGCCGCGCCGCCACCGCCACCGCCTCCCCCAAACCCACCCGCCTGGGGCGCCCCAACACCAAACTTCACCCGCACGGAATCGAACTGCTTTCGGAAATCCGACCACGCCGCCTTCACGTCGGCAGGCGCAGCGCTCGAATCGACCTTGGCCGCGGCTCGCTGAACCTCCGCGAACAGCGCCTGCAACGGCCGCGCGGCATCGGTGCCGCGCTTCTGGGCCTCGTGGAGATCCACCAGGACGGCGTTGTACCGCGACCGCGCCGCCACGTCCATGCGCACGGCAGGATCCATCACCAGAGTCAACGGCTTGGTGTCCACGACCTTGTCCTCAACCACCAGCGCGACGGTGTAGCGCCCCGGAGCCACCATGGGCCCCTGATTGCCACCACCACCAAACCCGCCAAAGCCGCCGCCTCCACCGCCACCGGGACCGCCGGCGCCCGCAGGCGGCGCACAGGGGTTCTCTGCCTCGTGACCAACCGGGGGCAGCGGCATTGGAACGCCGGGAATCGGTCGCGCGGCTCCCACGGCCTGGCCGCCACCGCCACCTGGCGCGCCGGCGCCACCACCGCCACCTCCAGGTCCACCAGCGCCACCGCCAGCCTGCAGTGCGCGGATCGGCTCAACGCGCTGGTCCCAGCAAATCGCCTGAATACCGGCCTGGTTGCGGTTGGCAGGGAAGGGGATCTCGCGCACCACCGCTCCGCGATCGTCACTGATGCGCAGTCGCGGGTTAGTCGCAGGCTTCGTCAGGCCCACGTGGATCACCGCCTCGGTGGGCGCGTTCTCCCCGGTGAAGAACTGATGCCCCCAGAACTCGTCGTTGCGGTCGTCCTTGGACTTCCACTGCAGCGTCGGCGCGGGGGTAAAGAGCCTCGCGGCCACGTCTCGAGCCGCCGAGTATTCCTGGATGGGCGCAAGATTGTCGAGGATCCAGAGCGCGCGACCGTGCGTGGCGACGAGCAGCGCGTTGTCACGGGGGTGGATCGTCAGCTCGTCGACGCGCACGGTCGGGAAGTTGTTCCCCTGAAGCCGGCGCCACGACTCGCCACGATCGAGCGACACAAAGATCCCGGTCTCCGTGCCGATGTAGAGCACGTTCGCGTTCCTGGTGTCCTCGGTAAGCGTACGCACCACCTCGCCCTTGAGGTTGCCGACGAGCGACGTGAACGTGGCCCCATAGTCGCGACTCACCCAGATGTACGGGGCATAGTCATTCTCCCGATGGTTCTCGACGGTCACATACACCGTGCCGCCGTCGAATCGCGAAGGCACCACTTCGCTCACGAACACATAGCCGGCCGGGAAACCGGGGATGTTCTTCGTCACGTTCTGCCACGACTTCCCACCGTCGCGCGAAACACTCACCGTGCCGTCATCCGTTCCCGTGTAGTACACGCCGGCCTGACGCGGTGATTCGGCAAAGGCGACGATGGCGGGCCATTGCGAGATGCCGTCGTTCCGCGACATGCGGATATCGCGACCGATGACGCCCATCGTCGTGATGGTGTCCCGGTTTGCGCCCTTCGTCAGGTCAGGGGAGATCGCCTCCCAGGAATCACCCTTGTCCGTCGAGCGGAATACGCGATTGGCCGCCGCCAGCAGGACGCCAGGATCGTTAGGCGATACGAAGAGCGGCGTGTCCCAGTGAAACCGATACGCTTCACCGCGCGTGGCGTTCACCACGTTCTGTGCCGTCGGCCGAATCGTACGCGACTCACCCGTGACCGTGTTGCGCCGAATGATGTTCCCATCCTGCGACTCGGTGTACACGATGCGGGAGTCCCTGGGATCGGGGATGGCAACAAAGCCGTCGCCACCCAGGATCTGGAACCAGTCGTGGTTCAGAATCCCGCGATTGAACCGCGACGTGCTCGGCCCGCACCAGTTGTAGTTGTCCTGCATGCCGCCGCAGACGTTGTACGGCTGCTCCATGTCATAACTGACGTGGTAGAACAGCCCGACGGGCAGATTGGGAATGAAGGTCCACGTGCGACTGCGGTCGTACGACACGGCCAGCCCACCATCGTTGCCGATGAGCACGTGGTCGGTGTTGCGGGGGTTCACCCAGATGGCATGCACGTCGTCGTGCGTCACCAGCGCGGCGTCGGTCTCGAAGGTCCGACCGCCAGTCTCCGTCATCTGCATGCCCACGCCGCCCATGTACACGCGCTCCGGGTTGGTCGGGTCGATCACCACCTGGCTGAAGTACATGGGACGTGGATTCACCGAGCTCACCTTGCGCCAGGAACCTCCACCGTCATCGGATCGGTAGAGCCCGGTGATCGTGGCCGCCTGACCCTGGGCGGCGCCTGCCGCTCCCGCCGCGCCTGCGGCGGCCGGCGGCGCGCCGCCGCCACCCGGACCACCGCCGAATCCACCGGGGCCCTCGATGGACGCGTACACCACCTGGCCGTTCTGACGGAACACATCCACGGCGATGCGACCGAGGTCACCGGCAGGAAAGCCGTTTCCTGCCAACCTGGTCCAGGTGTCACCGCCGTTGGTCGACTTCCAGAGGCCGCTGCCCGCGCCGCCACCGTTGAAGCAGCACGTCGTCCGACGCCGCTGATACGTGGAGGCGAACATCACGTTCGGATCGCTCGCCGAGATCACGACGTCATTCGCTCCGGTCTCGGCGTCGACGGCGAGGACCACCTTCCACGTGCGGCCACCATCGGTGGTCTTGTACAGGCCGCGATCGCCACCTGGGCCGTAGAGCGGTCCGGTCGCTGCCACCAGCACGACGTCGTTGTTTGCCGGGTGGATGGCGATACGGTTGATGTGCTTCGAGTTCGGGAGCCCCACGAACGAGAAGGTCTTTCCTCCATCTGTGGACTTGTAGAGTCCACTCCCCCATGAGGTGCTCTGCCGGTTGTTGGACTCGCCGGTGCCGACCCACAGCAGATCGGGATTCGCCTGCGAGATCGCCACATCGCCGATCGCGATCAGCCCCTGATCCTGAAAGAGCGCCGTGAACGTCGCGCCATTGCTCGTCGTCTTCCACACGCCACCATGGGCGGTCCCCACGTAGTAGATCGCGGGATTCTGCTCGTACACCGCGACGTCGGCGACGCGACCCGACATCGTCGCCGGACCGATCGATCGGAAGTGCAGCTTGTCGAACTCCGTGGCCCCCGGCGTGGCCGGCGTCTGGGCTGCGCCTCTCGCAGAGAAGGCCGCGGTCAGCAGGAGCGCACGGGTGACTGGGAGGAGAACGGGTCTCGTCATCGGACGGGTGGGGAATCGAGTTGGCTCGACTACGGCGGCGGAGACGATAACGCTGTCCCCACGCCTCGCAATGGTGACCGGATCCTGAACGTCGACCCGCCACAACGACAAAGCGGTGCCATTCGCATGGCACCGCTCGTCCGTTCTGCTGCTCCTCCCGCGCGCCTTCTGCCGCTGGCGTCCGCCGCGGGCTGCTAGGCCGACTTGTGCTTGTCCAGCACTTCCAGTACGACCTTGTCGGCCGCGAACCCTTCGGCTTCGGCCTGGAAGTTCATCACCATCCGGTGCCGGAGCACCGACATCGCGATGGAGCGGACGTCGTCGATATCGGGCACTGCGCGGCCGTCCATCGCGGCACGGGCCTTGGCGCCGAGTACGAGGTACTGCGAGGCACGAGGCCCGGTGCCGTAGTTGATGTACTTGCGGACGTCGGGCAGCGCGTCGGGCTCGGTGGGCCGCGTGGACCGGGCGAGCCGCACGCAGTAGTTCACGATGGTTGGCGGGGCGGGCATTCGGCGGACGAGCTGCTGGAGTTCGAGCACCTCGGCCCCCGTGAGGACCGGTTCGATACGCGCTTCGTAGGAGCTGGTCGTCGACGTGACGATGCGCTCCTCCTCCTCGAACGACGGATAGCCCACCCGGAGTTCGAACATGAAGCGGTCGAGCTGCGCCTCTGGAAGCGGGTACGTCGCTTCCTGCTCGATCGGGTTCTGGGTGGCGAGCACGAAGAAGGGCTGCGGGAGGCGATGCGTCTGGCCGGCGACGGTGACGGTCCGCTCCTGCATGGCCTGGAGCAGGGCCGACTGCGTCTTTGGCGGGGCGCGGTTGATTTCGTCCGCGAGAACGACGTTCGCGAACACGGGCCCCTTCACGAACTTGAAGACGCGGCGCCCGGTGGCGTGGTCTTCTTCGAGCAGTTCGGTGCCCGTGATGTCGCCGGGCATGAGGTCAGGCGTGAACTGCACGCGCGAAAACGCGAGGTCCATCGCTTCCGAGACGGTCTGGATCAGGAGCGTCTTGGCGAGCCCCGGGACGCCGACGATGATGACGTGGCCCCCGGCGAGAATGGCGCAGACCAGGTTCTCGACGACGTCGACCTGGCCAATGATGCGTCGACCGATCTGGTCGAGCATACGCTTTCGACCGACCTGGAGCTTCTGGAGCAGCTCGAGGTCGCGTGCATCAGTCAGGCGTTCGGCGGGAGTCCCCACGAGACAGTGCTGGGTTGGAGGTCGGCGGAAGGTAACGGACGTGCAGGAACAGGGTCAGGCCTGACGGCCACTCGTCGCGCGAGTTCCGCTGGTGTGACGTGGCTGAACGAAACGCAAAGGGCGGGCTTGTCGTTGGCCCGCCCCTTCGGGACGTGATGACGCCGCGTGAAGCGCGATCAGGGGATGTCGAAGCGAACGCGCTGCTCGATGGGGTGGCTGTCACTGCGCAGCGATACGACGGCGATGAAGGCGCCGCGGTGCTGACCGGGGTCCCAGTCGGCCTGCCAGGTGGCTGACTCGTCGCGTCCGAGCACCCGGTTCTGCATGGCCTGGGTGAAGAGGCGGCCCTCGGCCCAGGACCAGACCTCGCGTCCGGTCGTATCGGTAACCACGAAGTCATGCGTGTGGCCGCTCGGGAAGCTCAGCTCGACGGCCTTGGCCGTTCCGTTGGCAACCTGGAGAGCCAGGTGCACTTGCTGGCCTACGGCAACGCGGAGTTGGCCTTCGACCGTCGTCGACCGGGCGGTATTGCCGGGCTTTCGGGTGTGCGCCTCCTGGGCCGGCGGTCTGGGGCCGCAGGCGGTGGTGACAACTATTGACGCGAGGAGGGCCAGTCGTGGGGTCACGTGCCGCAGACGACGACGTGGAGAGAAGGTCACGGACTCGATGCGGCGCCAACTTATCAACAACCTAACGCTTCGTCAATAACCAATTCACACGTAAATGCAGGCAAATCGGTGGGTTTCACCGCGCGATCTCATGTGGACTCTGGAGCGTTCCAGGGCTCGGTGCTTTGCTTGCGAAAAATTTCACAAAGTCCTAGATTCCCGCGCGGATGACCGGGGATCGAGGACCTCATTTTCCGGGTTCCGGATCGGAGTCCGAGGACCGGCGCGAGGCCAGAAAGCTCGGGCGGTATGCCGGTGTGGGGCTCCAGTTTGCGGTTTCGATTCTGGTGTTCCTGTACATCGGCCAGTGGGTGGACGGTCGATTGGGAACGGAGCCCTGGGGGTTGATCGTGGGGGTGTTCACGGGGGCCGGGGCGGCATTCTACAGCATGTATCGCCGGCTGATGGCCGACCTGGAGCGGGACGAAGCCGCGAAGCGACGATGAAGCAGGCCCTGACGTTTGCGCTCGTGAGCGTAGTGCTGATCGGACTCGCGGCGTCGGTGATGCTGCTGCTGTATGGCGGGCCCGAGGCGCGGCGCGGGGTTCTGGTGGCGGCGGTCCTCGCGCTGCTGGTGCAGGGTGCGGCCTACGCGGTGGTGCGGGGGATGGGCCGTCGGAACGTGATCGCCGGGTGGGGGGTCGGAGCGCTGCTCCGGTTCGCGGTGCTGGTGGTGTTCGCGCTGGTGATCGTCCAGCGGTTCTCGTTGCCCTCGGCGCCCGCAACAATCAGTTTGGCGCTGTTTCTGTTCGTCACGACGCTGGTCGAACCACTCTTCCTGAAGTCATGAGCGCCCTCCGCTCGTTTGCCCTTGCCGCGCTGCTCGCTGCCGCGCCGGCGTACGCCCAGGAACACGCGGCTCCCGCCGGCGAGCACGACGCCCCGGCCGGCGAGAACGTCGACATCATCACGCCGCACATCACCGACGGCTACCACCTCGAGATTCCGTACTGGAAGCCGCCGTTCGCCATCGAGGCGTGCATCGGCCGGCACATCAGCGAACACGAGTGCGCGCCGCTGTGGGATGACGTCCGGGTCGGACCGCTCACGCTCAACTTCTCGCCGACCAAACACGTCGTTTTCCTGCTGCTCGGGGCGACGCTGGTGTCGCTCACGCTGATCCTCACGGCGCGCGCACACGCACGACACACCCACGTGATCGGGCGACCGCAGGGATTCGCCGCCGGGATCGAGGCGATGGTGCTCTACATCAGGAATGAGGTCATCATCCCGAACGTCGGTCACCACGGCAACGGATACGTGCCATTCCTCCTCACCGCGTTCTTCTTCATCCTTACGGCGAACCTGCTCGGCCTGATCCCTTACGGGTCCACGGCCACCGGCAACATCTCCGTCACGGCCACGCTCGCGCTCATGACCTTCGTGGTCGTGGAGATCGCCGGCATGCGCGCGCTGGGTTCGCACTACCTCAGCACGATCTTCTACTGGAACAAGGATCTCGCGCTGCCGATCCGCGTGCTGATGTTCATCATCATGAGTCCGGTGGAACTGATCGGGAAGTTCACCAAGCCGTTCGCACTCGCCATCCGTCTCTTCGCAAACATGACCGCGGGCCACATCGTGCTCCTCGCGTTCATCAGCCTGATCTTCACGTTCAAGTCGATCGTCTCGGGGGCGCCCTTCCTGATGGCTGTGGCGATCTCGATGCTCGAACTGTTCGTCGCCTTCCTGCAGGCGTTCATCTTCACCCTCCTGAGCGCGGTGTTCATCGGGCAGATCCGGGAGGCACATCACTAGACGGATGGGTGGCGGGTGGACGTTCGGGTGGCACGCAGCTGGATGGACCTCGGGGGCAGGGCTCGCTGCTTCCGTTCGTAGCTGATCGAGCGATCAGCGAAGTTCGCTGGGGCGTGAGTCCCGGGAGCGGACGCGCGGTGTCCTGGCCGCAGAGCGGTGGTTCCAGGGACAATACCAACTGGAGTAAGCAGACATGACGTTCTTCCCGTCGCTGCAGGCTGCCGCCGAGACGGCTGCCAACAACAACACCGGTCTTGCGCTCATCGGCGCCAGCCTCGGTGCAGGTCTCTCCGTCATCGGCGCCGGCCTGGGCATCGGCCGCATCGGTGGCCAGGCGGTCGAAGGCATGGCGCGCCAGCCGGAAGCTGCCGGTCGCATCCAGACGGCCGCGCTGATCCTTGCGGCGCTCATCGAAGGCGCGGCGCTCTTCGGCGTCGTCATCGCGTTCCAGATTCAGGGCAAGTTCTAAACGGGAACACGGGACGGATGGACGGACGACCGGTCCGTTCATCCGTCCGTCCGGGCGCCGATGGCGGGCGCCACGCCGCAGGCAGCCAGCACCACCTGACACCTCGATCATCAGACTTCATATGCGCGTCGCCCTTGCGTTGACTGTCTTCCTCCCGAACCTCGCGATCGCCGCGCAGGAGGGTGGAAAGCCGAGCCTCCTGTCGCCCAACGGCGGGCTGATGTTCTGGACGCTGGCGATCTTCCTCGTCCTCATGTTCGTCCTCTCGAAGTTCGCCTTCAAACCGCTGCTCGCGGCGGTCGAGGCGCGGGAGGCGGCGCTCGATGAGGCCATTCGCAAGGCGACGGCGGACCGGGAGTCGGCCCAGAAGCTCCTCGCCGAGCAACAGGCGCTGCTCGACGCAGCTCGTGCGGACGCACAGCGTTTTGTTGCCGACGGTCGGGCAACCGCCGAAAAGCTCAAGGCGTCGATGCTCGAGGAGACCAAGGCGCAGCAGCAGGCGATGCTCGAGCGCGCGCGTCGTGAGCTGGAGAACGAGAAGACCCGCGCCATCGCGGAGCTGCGACGCGAGGCGATCGATCTCGCGCTGGCCGGCGCCGGCAAGGTGATCGAGCGCAACCTGGACGACGCATCCAACCGGAAGCTGATCGAAGACTTCCTCGCCTCCATTCCCAAGCGATAGATGCGCGACACGACCATCGCGAGGAACTACGCCGAGGCGCTCATCGCCCTCGCGCGCAAGGCGAATGCACTCGACGCGTATGGCGCTGCGATCGGCGGACTCGCCGACGCCGTGGCGGGGGATCAGCGCCTCCAGAACTTTCTGGCGTCACCGTCGGTGAGCAGCGCGGATAAGAAGCGCGTGATCGAGCAGGCGTTCAGCGCGCGCTTGCCGCGTCCGCTCGTGCGCTTCGTGCAGAAGCTGATCGACAACCGGCGCCAGCTGCTGCTGGCCGACGTCGCCACCGAGTATGCGAACCTCGTCGACGAGCAGGAAGGTCGCGTGCACGCCCGCGTCACCGTCGCACGCGCGACGGGTGATGCCGAGCGGGCTGCGATCGCCGCCCAGCTCTCGGCGCGGCTCGGGAAGACCGTCGTGCCGCACGTCACGGTGAACCCGCAGATCCTCGGCGGCGTGATCGTGAAGGTGGGCGACACGGTGATGGACGGCTCGGTCCGCAGGCGCCTCGCCACGCTGCGCGGCAGGCTGTCCGCGGCGCGGTGACTCTGCGGACATGAGCGGACCGTTCGCTCCCCGGCGCGTCATCAAGCCCTGGGGCCATGAGCTCATCTGGGCGCACACCGACCGCTACGTCGGTAAGATCCTGCATATCACGGCAGGCCAGGCGCTTTCGGTGCAGTACCACAACGTGAAGGACGAGACCGTCTACCTCCTCACGGGTGAAATGCGCTACTGGGTGCAGCTGCCGGGCACCGATGAGCCCAGGGATCAGCATCTCGTGGCGGGCGATGCGTTCCGCATAACGCCCGGCACCATCCACTGGATGGAAGCCGTCACCGACTGCGACGTGCTCGAGGCGTCGACGCCGGAGCTTGACGACGTCGTTCGCATCAAGGACCGCTACGGACGCGAGGGAACGAGCGCACCATGAAGGTCATCATCCCCCTGGCCGGGAAGGGTACGCGACTTCGCCCGCATACGCACCTCACGCCCAAGCCGATGCTGCGCGTGGCGGGGAAGCCGGTGATGGACTACGTGATGGACGACGTGCAGAAGCTTGGCAACGTCGACCAGGTGGTCTACATCACGGGACATCTCAAGGAGCGCGTCGAGGAGCACGTCCGCACGAAATACGCGATCCCCGGGGTGTTCATCGAGCAGCAGGTGCAGGACGGGACCGCCGGCGCCGTGGCGCTGGCCCGGCCGTTCGTCGACGCGCCGGTGCTGATCATCTTTGTCGACACGATCTTCGACGCCGACCTGTCGATCATCAAGACGACCGAGGCCGACGGTATCATCTGGACGAAGGAAGTCGAGGACTACCAGCGGTTCGGCGTCGTGGTGACCGATGCCGACGGCCACATGACGAAGATCGTCGAGAAGCCGAAGGAGCCGATCTCGAAGCGCGCCAACATCGGGCTGTACTACATCCGCAACTGGCAGCTGCTGTACGAGGGGATCGCGCACGTCCTCACGCAGCCGAAAAACAAGGGCGAGTACTACCTGACGGACGCCTTCCAGTACATGATCGACAAGGGGGCGAAGATCAGGGTGGTCGACGTCGCCGGGTGGTACGACGCGGGGAAGATCGACACGCTGCTGGAGACAAACCGCGTGATGCTGGAGCGCGGTCGGGCGCGTCGACCGGCGGGGATTGGCGGGACGATCATCGAACCGGTCTACATCGAGGACGGCGTGACGATCAGCGATTCGACGGTGGGGCCCAACGTGTCGATCGGCGCGGGCTCGATCATCGAGCGGTCGCACATCAGCGACACGGTGATCGGCACCAAGTCGCGCCTGGCGCGCTGCGAGATCTCCAACTCCATGGTCGGCAACGAGGTCGTGCTCGCCGGTGTGAAGGGCGAAGTCACGGTTGGCGATCACTCGGAGATCAGAGCCGACGCCTGACGCCGTCAGGGCGAACGCGGGGCCCGCTCGGAAACGAGCCGGCCCCGGCGCGCGCTGAAGGGCTACTTGCCGCCGGTAAACGTGTAGCGGCTGACGACGGAGTCTGGCTTGTCGGCGAGCGTGGCCCAGCCGCGACCGCTGATCGCACTGCCGCTGACGCGTGCGACCCAGTGGTCCACGACGCGCACGTTGCCCGACATCTTGTCGACGTACGGCGTCGAAACACCAACAGAGCTGTCTGCTTCGATGCTGTAGGTGGACACGATCGTGTCGCCCGGCATCTCCTGCAGCGTGCCACGGCACGTGCCGCCTCCGCAGACCTGCGTCCAGTGGATCGTGGTGGTGTCTCCCGACTCGGCCTTCGCCGTGCCGGTCCATGTTCCGGCCACCTGGGCCTCGGTCAGGCCAGCGGGCGCCATCGCCGTTGCGGACGAATCGGTGGCGGGGGTCTCGGCCTTCGCGCACGCGAGGGCGAGGGCAATGGGCACGAGGACAACGACGGCGCGACGCACGTGGTACCTCCGGTGCTTGAGAGGCGTCCACGCTACCGCTTGCGGGGTGCGCGGGCAAGATGGAGGCCTGCACCAGGGGACCGCTGCCGGGGCGCGTCGCTGTGTTGCGTTGGCCGCGCGGGCGCGAGAGGTTCCGCCTCATGCCTGGAGGCGCCTCACCTACCCTCATTGTCGGTGCCGGACCGGCGGGACTCGCCACCGCCGCCGAACTCGCCCGACGCGGCCAACCGTATCGATTGCTCGAACGGGGGCACACCATCGCCCACACGTGGGAGTCGCTCTACGACTCACTGACGCTCCACACGGGTCGGCACATGTCCACCCTCCCCGGGCTGCGCTATCCGGCCGGAACGTCGCTCTTCCCCACGCGTGCCGAATTCATCGCGTACCTCCGGCGATACGTGACAGCGAAAGGGATCACCGCCGAGCTGCAGCGTGAGGTGCTGAGGCTCGAACGTAGCGACGCGGGCTGGCGCGCGCACACGAACGATGGGGACGTCGTGGACGCACGCGCGGTGGTGATGGCGACCGGCATCGTGGCCAAGCCCCGAATGCCGGAGCTTCCCGGGCGCTCCGACTTCGGCGGCGAGGTGCTGCATTCGGTCAGCTACCTGCGCCCGACGCCGTACGTGGGAAAGCGGGTTCTGGTGGTGGGCGTGGGAAACTCCGGCGGTGAGATCGGGAGCGAGCTGGCGCGCGCTGGCGCGAATGTCACGGTTGCGGTGCGTTCGGGGGCGAACGTGGTACCGCGGCAGATCGGGCCGTTCCCCACGCAGTACGTTCGTTACCTGCTGGGGAACCTGCCGCGTTCGATGCAGATCAAGGTGCTCGGCCTGGTGCAACGTCGGCTGATCAGGCGCTACGGGGAGTCGCCGCTGCCGCGGGCCAGCGTGTCTGCGCTCGATGCGATTCCGCTCATTGGTTTTGGACTCGTGGATGCGATCCGCGAGGGGCGCATTCAGTTGCATCACGGGGCGCCCGCCGCCTACACGGCCACCGGCGTCCGGTTCGACGACGGGGTGACGCAGGATTTCGACGTCGTGCTGTTCGCGACGGGTTATTCCCCGGCGATCGACAGCCTGGGTACGCTCGTGCAGCGCGATGCCCGGGGTTTTGCGGCGAGGACGGATCGGGTGACGAGCGCCGACCAGGCCGGTCTCTGGTTCGTGGGCCACAACTACGACCACACGGGCGGCATCACGAACATCCGGCGCGATGCACCGCTGGTGGCCGCGGCGATCGCCGCCGCCAGTCGTTAGGCGAGCCCCGCGGTCGTCACGATTGCGGCGAGGGCGCGGGTCACCCCAAGCGCTCCGGACCGGTTCTCGAACCACTCGGCGGTGGTGTGCGTGTCGCCACCGATACCGCCTGCGCCGAGTGCGACGGCGGGAATGCCGAGACTGAGCGGGATGTTGGCGTCGGTGGAGGCGATGCCGAACTCGGGGAACCGATCGATGGCGCGCGTGGCGGCGACCGAGGCGCGCACGGGGGTCGCGTCTTCGGCGACGGCGCCTGTGGGTCGATTGCTGATGATCGCGGTGACCGCCGAGAGGGTGCCGTGCAACGCACTGGCAGGTGGGGCCTCGCGCTCGAGGGCTGCCGAAATCAGCCGAGAGAGTTCGCGTTCGGCGGCGTCGAGGATCGCTGCCTGCGGGGCACGCATCTCCACGTCGAGCGTCGCGCTTCCTGGAATCGCGTTGACCGCCTCACCACCGTGCAAGCGCGTGACGGCAATCGTCGTACGCGCCGCATTCCGAAGCTGGAGGCGCGACAGGCAGGTGGTGATGTCTGCGGCGGCGTGCAGCGGGTTGGGCGACTGGCTCGCGGCCCAGCTGTGGCCACCCGGCCCGCTGATCGTGATGCGGAACCGTCGCGTGCCGATCGCGTGCGTCACGATGCGATCGTCGCCCGCCCCGTCGATCGCAAAGGCGGCGTGCGCGTGGGCCGCGTCGTGCGAAAAGAGGTGTCGCGCACCGCGGAGGTCTCCTTCGCCCTCCTCGCCGACCGTTGCGGCAAACAGGATCGGGTGGCGCGTCTGCACGTGGTGTGCTCGCAGCACGCGCGCGATGGTGAGCATGGCGGCGAGTCCGCGGGCGTTGTCGCCGATGCCGGGGCCGATCCATCGCCCGCTGTGGGTCTCGATGCGATGGGGGACGTCGTCGCTGAAGACCGTGTCCAGATGCGCGCACACCACGACGGGAGGAGCGTCAGTGGCCAGCGGATCCGAGGCCAGCACGTTGCCCACATCGTCGCGGCGCGTGAGGTAGCCGAGCCGAGCGAGCGCTGCGGCGACCCAGGTGGCGCGCCGCTGCTCGGCCGCGGTGGGCGCGGGAATCTCCGCCAGCTGCACCTGATTGGCCATGGTGCGCGGATCTTCGTGCTCGACCGCCGCGCGGAATCGAGCGATGAGTCCGTCCACCACGCCGGTCAGGTCGAGCATCATGCAGTATGGGGTCGCCCGCCGTGTGGCGGCAATGGAGAGCCACCCTACGTTTGTGGGCATGACGTGGACCCGTGGCCTCGGCCGCAACGTACTCGCGCTCTCGCTGGTCTCGCTCCTGACGGACGCGTCGAGCGAGATGATCTATCCGCTGTTGCCCACGTTCCTCGCCACGGTGATCGGGGCGGGCGCGATCAGCATCGGGGTGATCGAGGGGTGCGCACAGATGACGGCCGCGTTGCTCAACGTGGCAAGTGGACGCTGGTCGGATCGCCTGACCTCGCGGCGGCCGATGGTGCTGGCCGGGTACGCGCTGGCGTCCGTGCTCCGCCCGTTGACCGGCGTGGCACAGAGTGCGGCGCAGGTGCTGGCCATCCGGGTGGGCGACCGGGTGGGGAAGGGGATCCGGTCGTCGCCGCGCGACGCGCTCATCGCCGACTCGGTGGAGCCGGCGATGCGGGGCCGTGCCTTCGGGTTTCACCGGGCAGCGGACCACGCGGGCGCCGTGATCGGGCCGCTAATTGCGTTCGTCCTGCTGCAGGGGTTCTCGCTCACCATCCGGCAGGTCTTCCTGCTCTCGGCGATTCCGGCGGCGCTGGCGGTGCTCGTGATCATGGTGGGTGTTCGCGAGACAGGGCGCCCCCTCGTCGCTGCGCGCCCTCCGATGGCGGCGCCAATGTCGGGGCGGTTTCGCGCGTACCTGGTCGTGCTCGCGCTCTTCACCATGGGCAACTCGACGGATGCGTTCCTCCTGTTGAGGGCGCAGGAGGGCGGCGTGGCGCCGCAGCACTTGCCGCTCCTCTGGGCATTCCTGCACGTCGTGAAGAGCCTCACGTCCACACCGGGCGGCGCGCTTTCGGATCGGATCGGGCGGGGGCCGCTGATCGTCGGCGGGTGGGCAGTCTACGCGCTGGTCTACCTCGGGTTTGCGCGCGCGACGTCGGTGACGCAGGTGTGGTTGCTGATGGCCGCGTACGGGGTGTACTACGGGCTCACCGAGGGCGTGGAGAAGGCGCTCGTGGCCGACCTCGTGGCTCCGGAAGTGCGGGGCATCGCGTTCGGCTGGTTCCACCTCGCGATCGGTATCGCTGCGCTCCCGGCGTCGCTGGTGTTTGGCTGGATGTGGGAGACCTGGGGGTCGGCGACGGCCTTCTCGGCGGGGGCGGCGTGTGCGGGTGGGGCCGCTGTGCTCCTGGCGCTGGTGCCTCGCGGGGTCGCTCCGCCACGGGGTCGTGGGTGACTAACTCTTTGCAGCGTATGACGTCGAGGCGAGCGAGTCGACGAGGGCGCGGATCGCGCCGTAGTAGGTGCCGCGGTCCTGCTTGAACGCTTCCATGTGACCCCCGATCACCGGAACGAACTTGCGGGGCTCACGCGCGGCCTCGAAGAGTCGACGTCCGTGGTCGATGGGGATCACGTCGTCGGTCGGGGAGTGCAGGAAGAGCTTGGGGGCGCTCACCTTCCCGATCTTGTCGATCGAGGCGAAGCGCTGGCTCGCGATGTAGCGCACCGGGAGCCATGGGTACAGCTCCTGGCCGCGGTCGACCACCGACGTGTAGGCTCCTTCCACCACGAGCGCCGCGGACGGCACGCGCGTGGCCAGTTCGATGGCAACGCCGCTGCCGAGCGAATGCCCGAAAATGACGATGCGATCCGGGGGCACGCGCAGGGAGTCGGTGAGGTATCGATACGAAGCCTCGGCGTCGGCGTAGAGGCCCTGCTCCTCGGGTGAGCCTTCACTTTCGCCAAACCCGCGATAGTCGAAGGCGAGCAGGTTGAGCCCGAGATCGCGGGCCCCGGCATAGAAGGCCGGGCGATCACCATAGCCGATATTGCCGTAGTTGCCGTGGCAGATGAGGAGCCAGTAGCCAACCGAGTCCGGGAGCGCGCCAGGCATGACCCAGGCCTGGAGCCGAGTGCCGTCGACCGAGGGGTAGCTGACGCGACGTTCGCGCAGCGCGAACTCCGCCGGCGGTGCGTGAACAGCCCGTTCGGCGGGATGGAATACGAGTTCCCGCTCGTTGAGCACCAGGTACGCCGAGGCGCCGCCGTAGCCGAGGAGGACGAGAATGGACAGGGTGGCGAGGGCGAGGCGCATGACGTTTGTGAGGGGCCCGGCGGGCCAGCAGGCGCCGAGTGCCACGGCGGGTACCGCAACACGCTGCACCGAGCCGGGCGGAGTGGGCAAGCGGGCGGAGGACGAGCTGCTACGCCGGGCTGGGCCGTTTGGATTGCCCACCAAGGTGGATTGGTTCGCTTCTGCGATGCTGGGCGGCCGAGCGCTGCTCCACTCCCTGTTGCCGGATCCAGGTTTCCGGCGCGTGTGCGAGCAGGGCCGATTCGTGGGACACCGCGTCTGGCCGGTGACCGCGAACGGACGACATCAGGTTCCCGTTAGAATGCGCAACGGTGCCGGTTCATCGCGCCCGATCATCGAGAGCGGCGCCGTTGCAGCAAGAACGTCATCCAGGACGACTTCCACCTGGCCGGACAGCCCGTGACCCACAACGTGTACGTCGTCGAGCTTGATCGTGCGGTGTGGAGTTTGGCCCGCTTTGCCGAAGCCAATCCGGCCGCACGCTCGGACAAACCTTGCCTCTATGTTGGTCTCACGGGATTGTCCCCGGAGGAGCGCTTCCGCCGACACAAAGCCGGGATCCAGGCATCGCGCATCGTGCGGGTGTATGGGGTGCGGTTGCGGCCGCGTTTCTACGCGCGATTCAACCCCATGCCCTTCGACGATGCCGTCAAGATGGAGTCTGAGCTGGCGCGCCGGCTCCGCAAGAAGGGATTCGGCGTATGGCAGAAATAGCCGGGCGGTTCCGGCCAGGACGGGTTTGATGGCGACCGAGGGCGCCAGTGAGTCAAGACGCGAAGTTGCGCGCCATCAAGACGATTCACACGATCGTGTGGGCCGTGTTCGCTGCTTCCATTCTCGCCATTCCCGTGTACGTGTCACGCGGCAGGGCGACAGGTGCGTGGGGGTTGATCGGATTCGTGTTCCTCGAGGTGGCCGTGCTCCTGGCGAACCGCATGAAGTGTCCGCTCACCGATGTGGCGGAGCGTTACACCCTCGAGCGTCGGGACAACTTCGATATCTACCTGCCGCTCTGGCTCGCCCGCTACAACAAGCAGATCTTCGGCGGGATCTACGTGGCGGGTATCGTCTACGCGCTGTGGGCCTCCATTCGTGACGCCAGCTGACGCCTGGCGTGGCCCCGACATGCGTCCGCTCAGCGAGGAAGGGCAGACACCGTGCTGCCGCGTGCGGCGCGGGTCCGCACCACGATGCGTGACGTGTCCCTCGCTGGGCGAGCCACGCCAGCCAACATCAGGAACCCGAGCTTCCCCGGCAACACATCGTAAACACTCCGGTTTGACCGGCCGGCCTGGAGTCATCAGGCGTGCCGCGCTGCCGGTTCGTTTGTCGTCCACATGTCCTCGCAACCACCAGGCACACCGCTCCTAGTGGACTGTTAACCAAGTAGTGGGAGCATTGATCTTGCAGAAGGGGAAGGCATGTTTCGCTCTCTCATGTCCCTCTCCTTGTCGCCCGACGAGCGGCGGACGCTGACCGCCATGTTGCGCGCG